>CAUTWT010000008.1:0-23892 GCA_963542525.1 uncultured Candidatus Saccharibacteria bacterium
TGGCGTCGTCGGATCCGTTCCAATTAAGAACTATAATTGCAAGTCTATTCATAATACATTAACTATTATATACTAGTATAGTGATGTGGAAGTCTTTAAATCTCTTAGATCGTCGAAATATTATATTATTAAGAGAACTTATTGTAACTGATTTTAAACTTAGATATCAGGGTTCGGTTTTAGGTTACGTATGGAGCGTATTAAAACCATTATTCTTGTTTGCTATTTTATATGTAGTTTTTGTTCACATACTACGCTTAGATAGAGGAATACCGCATTTTCCTGTGACTATGTTATTAGGTATTGTTTTATGGTCGTTTTTTACAGAGGCAACAAGCAATGGGCTGGGGTCTATAGTAAATAGAGGAGATTTAATCAGAAAATTAAATTTTCCAAAATATATAATTGTAATTTCAGGAACGGTTTCGTCATTGATTAATTTATTTATTAATCTTGGTGTAGTTTTAATATTTATTCTACTGAATGGCGTAAGTCTTTCCTGGACTGCACTATTAATAGTACCGCTTATTATTGAATTATACATATTTTCATTAAGTATAGCTTTATTGCTGTCTGTATTTAATGTAAAGTATCGTGATACTAGTTATATATGGGAAATATTTTTACAAGCAGCTTTTTATGCAGCCCCAATTATTTATCCAATACAGATGGCCTTGGAGCGTAGCCGTGTAGCTGCAGAATTGTTATTTATGAACCCAGTTACACAGATAATCCAAGACGCAAGGTATGCTTTGATAAATCAAGATGGGTCAATTATTAGATCTACCGATTTAATACATGACTGGCGTATTATTTTTCCATGGATAGTAATTATTGTTACGGTAATACTGGGAGTTTATTGTTTTTCTAAGAGATCACGATATTTTGCGGAGGATATTTAATAATGGCAAAAAATAATGCGGTTGAAATTGTTAACGTAACCAAGACATTTAAAATTCCAATTGAAGCAGTAACAATGCTAAAACAGAAAGTAGTAGGATTTTTACTGAGAAAAAAAGGATATAGAGATTTTACGCCGTTAAAAGAAATATCTTTTAATATAAAGGAAGGTGATTTCTTTGGAATAGTTGGAAAAAATGGATCTGGTAAAAGTACCTTATTAAAATTAATAGCGGGTATTTATACGCCCAATGAAGGCAGTATTTATACTAAAGGAAAACTTGTTCCGTTTATAGAACTTGGTGTTGGTTTTAATCCTGAGCTGTCCGGTAGGGATAATGTGTATCTAAATGGTGCTTTGTTAGGATTCAGTCGAAAAGAAGTTGACTCTATGTATGACGAAATTGTCGAATTCGCTGAGATGGGTGATTTTATGGAGGAGAAGCTGAAGAATTATTCGAGCGGCATGCAAGTACGTCTAGCATTTTCGATTGCTATAAAAGCTAAAGGCGACATTTTAATGCTTGATGAGGTTTTGGCGGTTGGAGATGAAGCTTTTCAGAAAAAATGTTATGCATATTTTGATAAATTAAAACGCGAAAAAAAGACCGTAATACTTGTGACTCATGATATGGGTGCTGTGGAACGTTTTTGTAATAAGGCAGTATTACTCGAGGATGGTAAAATAAAGATGCAAGGTAAACCTCATATGGTTGCTGCTGCGTATAGTATTAGTAATGAGCTAGAACATGCTAAGACTCATAAATTTGACCGGACGTCTGCACCTTTTGATGTAAGCATATATAATAGCAAAGGTGTCGAAAGTAGTTCTTTTGAATATAATGAATCTATTACCATAAAGCTATCCTGGAAGCAAAAGGGCGTTAAAAACGTTGGAGTTGCTATATTCAGAGAAAATGGAGAATATGTATTTGGTCCTAATACATATCAAGATAAGTATAGTATTAAGCATGAGAATAGAGCGGAATATACAGTCAAACTAAATCTTAACGAGGGTGACTATTTTATAAAAGTTGGATTAACTGGAGCAAGAGACATAGATACGATAGCCTTTATAGAAGAAGGTCCTCATTTTTCAGTTCAGCGAGATTACGATGGTGGCCGTTGGGGTGGTGTAACCAAGCTAGATCATAAATGGAAGTAAATATGCTACAGAATCTTAAAAATAAGATAAAAGGCAAAAAGTCTATTTATACGTTCTTATTGACACTACTGTATCCGTATAGGAAATATCTCGACTCAAGGCAGAGAAAAATATACGAGGCATGGAATCATAAAAATGAAAATATTGTTAATAATGAGAAAATGCGAAATAACCCGCTCATATCTATTATCGTTCCTACGTATAATACGTCGATAGAATATTTAAGAGATATGATACAGTCAGTAGAGAATCAATCATATACGAATTGGGAACTGATTATCGTAGACGACGCATCCCCCAATAGTGATGTAAGGGATGAAATAAGTAATATATCGAAAGATAATATAAAAATAAAGAGTTTTTTTCTTAAAAAAAATCGGCATATTGCTGGGGCAACAAATTATGGTATTGAGAAAGCCAGGGGTGAATATATAGGACTACTAGATCATGACGATATGTTACATAAAGACGCCTTGTTGTCTGTTGTAGAGAAAATAAACGAGGTATCAGGCGTAAAATTCTTATATACAGATGAGATTAAGCTCGACGAAAACGGAAGACGGTATCAACCATTTTTTAAGCCTGATTGGAATAGTGATTTTTTACGTTCCATAAATTATATTACACACTTTGCAGTAATACAAAGAGATTTCTTAATAGAGTTAAAGTGCGAGGATGGCAATTATAATGGAACTCAGGATTGGGAATTATTTTTAAGAATAACGAGGAATTTGCAACCAAATCATATTGTGCATATTCCGAAAATGTTATATTATTGGCGTGTTCATAAAAATTCTACAGCAATGAACTTGGATGCTAAGCCATATGTTGTTGAGGCTCAAAAGAAAGCTCTAGAAGATGACGTTAGGCTGCGCAAGGTGAAGGCTAGAGTAATTCGAGATCCAATGTATGGTGCGCAGTGGTATTTACAGTATTGTACACATAAAGGCATTAGTCTAAGTAATGTACTATTTGATAACACAAAAAATATTGGCGATATTTTAGATAAAGAACTTTCTGATATAGTAATATTTTCGGAAAAACCAATAAATTGCATAAATTTTAGAGATGCAATGGGCGATGCTTTAAGGCGAGATATTGGTGCTGTCATTCCAAAAATAATGGATGAAGATCAAGTAATAAATAACCTCATATCTATTTTAGATAAGAGGATAGTAGAATGTATACATATGTTAAATAGACGATCGTTTACTAGGCATATATATTTAACATCTAAATATAATCTTGGTGAAGCGTACGCTCCTGTTGTATTTGTAGAGAGAAAAAAGCTTAATCTAATTGACAGATCAACAAGAATGGATAGTGAGTCTATAACAGCAGCGCTTTGCAGCAAAGAGATGAGAACGTTATATAATCCATATATAATAATAGGAGAAAAAAGATGATTCGAAGAATTAATAATCTTATAAAGAAGAGTACTCTTATAATTAAAGATGATGGTGCTTTGCGTTTTGCTAAACGTGCAGCAAAATATGCGTATTATAAGAAGTTTCCTGATAGAAAAAATAAAGAATACAAAGATATATTATTTATTAATGGTTGTACGCTACCTCATCCAGAAAGATATCGTGTCGCTCATCAAATTGAGCAGTTAATATCTCAAGGATTAACAGCTGATAGTGTTTTTTACGACAGGTTATCATTAGATCAATTAAAATATTATCGTGGATTTGTATTTTTTAGGTGTCCAATAACTGATACGGTACGTGATTTTATTAAACAAGCTAATTATTTTAATAAAACGTGCTTTTTTGATATAGATGATTTGGTAATTGACCAGAAATATACCGATTCAATTGAGTATGTTCAAAAAATGAGTGATGAAGATAAACGTCTATATAATGACGGCGTTAATAGGATGCGTGAGACTCTAACTTTATGTAGTCATGCGATCACAACAACAACTCAACTACAAGAAGAGCTACAAAAATATATTAAGGGTCAAGTATTAATAAATCGTAACGTAGCTTCTGATGAAATGATTAGTAGATCTAATGCGGCTATTAAGGCGGTAAATAAAGATGAAGACAAGGTTATTATTGGGTATTTTAGTGGTAGTATTACTCATAATGAAGATTTTGATCTTGTAATACCGAGTCTTATAAAAATATTTGATAAATATCCACATGTATACCTCAAGATAGCTGGTATTCTTGATGTACCTGATATACTTGAGCCATATAAGGATAGAATTATTACATCAGGATTTGTTGATTGGCGTGAACTACCAATGGTCATGGCTGAATGTAGTATAGCTTTAGCTCCTCTTGTTGATACGATATTTAATCGAGCTAAGTCAGAGAATAAATGGATTGAGGCTGCGCTTGTAAAAGTTCCTATTATAGCTAGCGAAATTGGTGCTTTTTCAGAAAAAGTCCAAGATGGCTCTACGGGAATATTGGTAAAAAATACTGACAAAGAATGGTTTAATGCTATGGATTTGCTTGTGTCAGACAAAAGCCTACGTGATTCTATTTACAATAGGGCTTATAATGAGGTGACTCGTAATTGTTCTACGGTATATACTGGATATAATATAGCATCATTTATCCGAGAACGGCTGGCTAGAAATATAGGTTTCGTTTTACCGTCAACAGATATATCAGGAGGAGTAATTGTAGCCTTGAAACATGCGGATGTATTACGCTCTCACGGATGGGATGTAACTTTGATTGATGCTGTCAGTAAACATAACTTGAAAATAGCCAAGAAGAGTTATAAATATAGATATGAGCTACCAGGTTTTAATATTATTATTGCTCATAAGACAAAAATTAAAGCATTTTTTGATACACAAGTGGCTACTTTATGGTCGACCGTTGACGTAATCAAAAAACAGGCAAACGTTCGTAATCGACTATATTTTGTACAGAATTTTGAAACAGATTTTTATGAGCCAGGAACTGGAGAGCCGCGATTTTTAGCAAATGCCTCTTATTGCGATCAATCTGGAGTACAATATATAACTATGTCTTTATGGTGTCAGCGGTGGTTAAAAGATATTTTTCATAAGGAATCTAGATATGTTTCTAACGGCATCGATATAAGTTTATACCCATATCGTGAGCGTGATTTTACCGGAAAAATAAAAATATTAGTTGAGGGTGATAGCAAAAGCGAATATAAAAACACAGATGAGGCTTTTCGTATTATTAATAAACTTGATCCTGAAAAGTTTGAAATATCTTATTTATCATACCGTAAAGAACCAAAAGACTGGTATAGAGTTGATAAGTTCTATAATAGAATACCTCCAGAAAAAGTTGGAGAAGTATATGCTAGCTGTGATATCTTAATAAAAACAAGTATTCTTGAGAGTTTTTCATATCCACCTCTTGAAATGATGGCTACGGGTGGCGTATCTGTAGTGGTTCCAAATGGAGGAAATGTTGAATATCTAAAGGATGGATATAATTGTTTATTCTATAAGCAGGGTGATATTGAAGAGGGAGTTGCTGCAGTTAAAAAGATATTGGATGATAAAGAGCTGCGAGATAAGCTTATAAAAAATGGACTTAAAACAGCTCGAGATTATCAATGGAGTAATCTCGAGCAACAGATAATAGATATATATACTTAATAAGTATATACTATTTTTCGACAAGTTTTATTCTGATAGCTTCTATATGTGACCCAGGTTTATCTCCCGCTATCTCACCATTCTTTTTCCATTCTTGCCATCCAATCCAGGATAAATGAACTTGGTAATATACATCATACATGCTAGAGTCATTTTCATCCAGAGATAATTTTATGCCGTTCAGAGGTTTGGTTTGACCTGTCGTTCCGCAGATCTGCTTGTCGGATGTCATTGGTGTTGTCGTAGACCAAGGATCATTCGATGATTTTGATGAGCAGTATAATTTAATAGTACTTCCATCTGACTGGTAGATAGACTTAGATATGCGTATCGCTTCTACTGAAAGTGATCTTCCTGTGGTGCCAGAGATTGAATTTTGACCAACGTCTTTAGTCCAACCAACGTAGCTTACATGAGTAGCATAGTTAAGTTCGTAAATATATGGAATTGGGGTGTTGCCTGGGTTGTAAAATGCTCCGCTAGATAAGACTAGAGAATTCTTCGGAGATACACGAATCTGTATAGCTTCTATATATCTAGATGCGCCTGTAGATCCAGCTGGCATGCCATTTTTAGCCCAACCCATCCAACCTGCATGCTGTGAGTATACTCTATACCAAATGTCATATTTTTTTGCCAATTCTCCGGTCAACATGAAGCGAATTGCTTCGATTGATTTAAATTGACCCGTTGTGCCTGATACCTCATTGGCGTTTTTCCATTCTTGCCACCCAATCCAAGAAATGTGAGAGGAATATTGTAGACTTCCGGCTATTCCAGTTTTATTAGTTACAGAAGTCTTAACTGCTTCAATTGGATGATTCTGACCCGCTGTACCGCTAATCATTTCATCAGTGACGGCTGGCTGCCACCCAACCATGCCTACATGAGAACTGATAGAAACAGATAATGGAGCGGGATCTTCTTTCGAACTAATATCTCTGAATGGTTGTCCTGATTCTTCTGGACCATTGGAGCCTTTATTAACGAGTCTGATTTCTATAGCCTCTATATTATTTCCTTGGCCACCAGTTACACCAGCTGGCATGCCATTTTTAGCCCAACCCATCCAACCAACGTAGCTCACGTGAACTCGGTAATAGATATCGTATTTAGAAGCTAATGATCCTGTTGGCTGTATTTTGATCGCCTGAATAGGGCGATTAAGCTCCGTTGTTCCTGACTGCATGCCACCATAAACAGTTGGTTGCCATCCACGCTCCTCGCTGTATGAAGAATATGTAACGTCGCCATCTATGCTGAAAGCTTGCATGGATTTACTTTGACCAGTAAAGCCTGTTATACCTTTGTTGTGTACTAGTCCTGTCCATCCGTAATAGCTGATGTGTGATTTAAAACTAATTAACGGAGTGCTATATTGTGTTGATCCGAACCAGTCGCTCCATACCCTCCAAAAGTTTCGGTTACCATAAGAACTACACCCATCACCTAAGCCGTACATGTTGTTTAATGCGGCTTGATTTGGTTGATAAGGTGTATATGTATATAAAGCAGCGGTTGCTTTACTGGATATATATACATTACCAGCACCGCATCCTTTTTGGACTACATTCCATAATATGGAGTTGGTAGCAAAAGGTTTTTTGTAGGTCCACCACGGTTTTTCCATATTATCAATATACCAACGCATAAGCTGAGCTCCGGATTCAACCTGCATAGAGAATCCTGCATAATTACGATCACAGCTAGCGCTACCACCAGGACCGCTATCTGGACAGTGAGACCCCATAGCATATGTGTATTGACTTTGTAATGGCCAATTATCGGTTGTTAGCGGTCCGGCTGATTCAGTTGCAATCTTAACTAATATCACTTTTGGGCTTAAATTGTTACGTTTTGCAGCATCATAAATTATTTGTGCAGCGCTGACGGCCCCTGAGGGAATTGAGCCGCTAAAATTATTAGCAGGGATATAATCTCCTGGAGTGTATTTAGGAACTTCATAATAATCCTTGAGGCAAACGTAAGGCGGTCCAGCCCATCCGCGAGAGGCTGCATACTGAGCACGAGTAATATCTCCTCTTCCTCTTTCCGTAGCGCGACCGGTTCCATATGTATCGCAATTTGGGTTTATATTATTAAGAAACGTTTGTATATCAGCGACAGTCATGTCGTTAGAGTTAGTAAAAACAAAATCGTCAACAATATTTCCTGCGCGCCAATCATTGGCGGTTACTGCTTCTGACCTATTGGTAAAAAATAGCAGGCCGCAAAGACTAATTATGGTGACAATAGCTATAGATGTAAAAAAATTATTCTTTGTCATTAAAATTCCTTCACTATAGTTTTAGTTATAGGTTTACCGTTTAATGGTGTTACTGATATAGATATATTCCATTGACCATTTCCTACGGATGATATAGGAACCGAAAATCCAGCACAAGTAGAATATTCTGGCTGATAGATAATAGGGGCTTCTTGAGTATTTTTCTTGCCGTTAGAAGTTATCGTTAGGGAACATTTACCTTGAGAATAGCCATGTTCCTTTAATTTTATGATGATAACTGCGTTGTCACCGTCTTTATTAGTTGAAAGTTCTATTGACGAGTTGTCTGTTGGAACTGGAGCGGGTTTACTTTTTTCTACAGAATTATCACTATCATCTTTTGGCGTATTTAAGAAGGTTTCTTTATTGTTTTGATTAGTATCCTTTTCAGATTTCTTTTCTTCAACAGTAGGTTCTTTGCCTATGTTAGGTGTAGTATTTTGTGGAAAGATTGAAATAATACCAAACTTATCAAGGGCAAAAATACTCAGGCAAATCACAGCGATGATTATTATGATCGTTGCTAATATTTGTTTTTTTGAGAGTCTTTTCTTTGTAATTTTCATATTTATGCTATTTTAACACAAATAAGCATAACCGACAAATAAATTTATTTGTATGTCCACACTGTCTCAAAAATATAGAAACTAAGTATTAAGGCTAATCCAAAGAACATAATTAAATTAAATACTTTTTCATTCTTAGTTCTCACATTAATATACTTCTGCAACCACAATCCTACCGGTACTAACATAACTGCTGTTGCTGTGAAATATCTACCTTGAACACCGTCCGCATAATAAGCACCTTCACCAAATCTAAATGGAAGCAATGCCCACGCTGTATACATAGCATATGACACCGCACAAACAAACATTCCAATTGTCGCCAAATTATACACCGCCAACTTACCAGTCTGCTCTCCTAATAACTCCTGGTCTTTTTTATTGTAGTGAAGGAGAGAAAGGAAGAGGAGGGAAAACAGAGGAATAAGTATAAACAGTGGTAAGTGGTACTTGAACGATGAAAAGTCACCGACACTACCGCGTAGTACGACATCTGTATATCCAATAGTTGGGCTGATGTATGTATTAAACAATATAGCAATAAACTTAAGAGGATTACTATGTAGAGGGTTGTGCGCTGCTCCGGTGGTGAGCAGAGGTTGACCATATATTTTTTGCCAAATTAGTATACTGATAATCGCAGCGATACCAGTTACTACTAATATAGTCCACTTCTGAATATTAAATGGTAGACGTTCGTTTTTGTTGGGCGAGAATAGACGCTTTGGTAAAAACAGAAGAGGAAATAACAGTAAGGCATTTACAGATTTGGTTAGGGTAAGGAATACCCCTGTACAGATAAGAGCGATTGTTTGTTTATGCGATAACTTATCCTTTTGGGTGAATAGGTTCAGGATAAAAGCAGTAATTGTAAAGACTGCCACATTTGTCATGCAGTCGCTAGATAGCGACGACGCCATATGAACCATTAGTGGAATAAGTCCAATTGCTGTAAAAGCCCATTTGCCGATACGCACCCACTTGATAATGAGGTAGACGGCAATTGAATAGAAAAGTACGTTAGCAAGACGCCCGAATAAGATAGTTAAGCCTGTAGATCCATTAAATAAACTTGCTATACCGATGCCGATAGCTTGAGGTAAGTGCATAATTGGCGGATAACCAGATGCGCTACTGCATTTATCAATATTAAGAGAGCTGCGATCTATAGGTTTTGAGTAGTCTGATGAAAAATTCCCTTCATAAACTGAACCAGCTCTTTTTGCTACATCTTTAGGAAGTGTACATCGTGATCCAGATTCTACGCGACTCTGAGATATTCCATAGGCGCGTAGATAATGCATGTTTTCATCACTGACTGACAATTGCGGAACTAATATTGCAGATAATACTCCAAAGAATAAAGACAACGATATAAAAACATTCTCAGGCTTTTTAATAAATGATAAGAAATAGGACCAATATTTTTTCATAACTGTTTTTATTCTAGCACATTGTCACTGGATATTATTTAAAACGCCACACTGTCTCAAAAATATAGAAACTAAGTATTAAGGCTAATCCAAAGAACATAATTAAATTAAATACTTTTTCATTCTTAGTTCTCACATTAATATACTTCTGCAACCACAATCCTACCGGTACTAACATAACTGCTGTTGCTGTGAAATATCTACCTTGAACACCGTCCGCATAATAAGCACCTTCACCAAATCTAAATGGAAGCAATGCCCACGCTGTATACATAGCATATGACACCGCACAAACAAACATTCCAATTGTCGCCAAATTATACACCGCCAACTTACCAGTCTGCTCTCCTAATAACTCCTGGTCTTTTTTATTGTAGTGAAGGAGAGAAAGGAAGAGGAGGGAAAATGAGGGTATTAGGACAAAAAGAGGAAGCCCATATTTAAAAGCAGAAAATGCACCGATTATTCCTCTGATAATATCGTCAGATACTGATAATCGCGGATTAATATACGTATTAAACAATATAGCAATAAACTTAAGAGGATTACTATGTAGAGGGTTGTGGGCCGCACCAGTAGTAAGCAGAGGTTGAGTGTATATTTGGAGCCATAGCATTAAACATAGTCCTGCTAATATTGAGGCGAATATAATTAGACGCCACTTTTGAACATTAAAAGGAATCTTCTTATTTTTATTAGGAGAGAATAGGCGTTTTGGCAGGAATATTAAAGGGAAGAGTAAGAGTATGGAAACTGACTTAGTGAGTATTGAGAAGCAGAATATGAAAACAATAAGCAATTGTTGGCGGCGTGTCATTGGACGTTTCTGGCTGAATAGATTTAATAGAGTAGCTACAGTGGTGAAAATTGCTATGTTTGCCATACAATCTCCTGAGAGAGAAGCTGACAAGTGTATCATTAGTGGAAATAATCCAGTTGCCACGAATGCCCATTTACCAACACGTACCCATTTGATAATGAAATACAGAGCGATAGAATAAAATATTAAATTAAATAATCTTCCGAATAGAATCGTTATTCCTAATGATCCGTGTATAGTATTTGCTATACCGATGCCGATAGCTTGAGGTAAATGCATAATTGGCGGATAACCAGTAGCACTGCTGCATTTATGGATTTCTGTATCGTTTTTATTAATAAGTTTTTTATAGCTAGTTATAAAATTGTTAGCCTCCGCTTCCTTCACTTTTAATAAAATATCTTTAGGTAGAGAGCAGGATTTCCCTGACTCGATTCTTCCTTGAGATAATGTGTAGGAGCGCATGTAGTGATGACCCTCATCTGCAACCGATAATAAAGGCACTGTAATTGCAGATAATACTCCAAAGAATAAAGACAACGATATAAAAACATTCTCAGGCTTTTTAATAAATGATAAGAAATAGGACCAATATTTTTTCATATGCTAAGCAGATTATAAATTAGAATAATATATTGATCAAACTTGTTATACTATTAAATATATGCAGGCTCAAAAGAAGGATTATATATGGAACTCGATAGGGTCATTTTTACAGAGTGCAATTTCTCCAATTCTTCTGATTGTTATTACGCGTCTTAACGGGGTTGGGGATTCTGGGTTATTTTCTTTTGCAATGTCTCTTTCGGTGGTATTTTGGGCTATATCTTTATGGGGTGGTCGAACATATCAAGTATCCGATGTTAAAAAAGAGTTTTCTAGTGGTGATTATATTGTAGTGCGCTTTATATCATCATTAATTGTGGCGGTTTTTTCCATAAGTTTTTGCATATTAAGTGGATACGATCTTATAAAAACAGAATTAATAATGGTCTTGGTGTCATTTAAGATTCTGGAATCAATTGCTGATTCGATGTATGGGGTATTACAGATTCATAATAAATTATATATAGTGGGAATTTCTCTAACCATGAAATCTGTTTTCGGATTCATGCTCTTTACTCTGGTTGATATTTTGACCAAAAACATCGTTTATGGCGCTTTATCTATATTTATAGTAAATATAGCAGTGGTTATTTTTTACGATATTCCATGGATGAAACATGTAGAAAGTGTTGGCTTAACTAAGAAAAATATTATGCAAGCTGGAAAAATTATGAAAAAAACCGCAGAGGTGTTTGTTGTAGTTTTTTTAACGATGTTTTCTTTGAATATACCTCGTTATTTTTTGGATAAATATCATTATGACCAAATTGGGTATTTTGGAATAATGGCGATGCCAATTACTTTATTAACTCTATTTATATCATTTGTTCTTCAGCCTAATGTCGTAAATTTATCTGAATTATTGAAAAAGAAAAAGGTAAAGGAGTTTACTAAGATTGTTAGCAAGATAGATTTTATAACGTTTACATTGGGAATTTTATTTGTTGTTTCGAGTTATTTAATCGGAGTTTGGGTTCTTAATACTGTTTTTGGTATTGATATAAATAACTTTCGTATAGATTTAACTATTATGGTTATCGGTGCCGTAGCGAATGCTTTTGTGTCAATTTATGTTAATTTATTGATAATTCTACGTCGATTTAAGGGTCAATTTTATACACTACTCGTCACGAATATTTTGGCAGTGATACTGTCTATTTATTTAATTGATAGACTGGCTATGTTGGGTAGCGTGCTAGTTTTTATGATAATTAGTTTTTTACAAGCAATCATTCTTTTGTTTATATACAAGAGGTCTCTAAAAAATGTTATAATGCTTAGTGAGGATAAGGTGAGGTATGAGTAAAAAATATATAATTTTAGGAGCGGGCGGACAATTAGGTAAGGCTTTATCTGCAATGTTCCCAGACGCCAAGGCTCTAACTCATAAAGAGTTGGATATATCTGATGAAACACAAGTAAATGCGTTTGATTGGTCTAAATACGATGTTATTTTAAATGCGGCAGCGTTGGTTAATTCTGATGGTTCAGAGACTTCAGAATTAAGAGCTAAAACTTGGCTAGCTAATGCCTATGGTCCACGGAATTTAGCTAAAATTGCGATTGAGAAGAATAAAACTATCGTTCATTATTCTTCTGATTATGTTTGGGATGGGCGAAAAAAGAATCACAAAGATGATGAAGTTGTTGCGCCGCTATTGGTTTACGGACAGAGCAAAGCTGCTGGTGATTTAGTAGTCAGCTTAGTGCCAAAGCATTATATTATGCGAGTATCTTGGGTAGTCGGTGATGGCCACAATATACCAAAAACCATGAAAAAACTGGCAGACATGCGTATTAATCCAAAGGTTGTTGATGATCAGTTTGGACGGTTAACTTTCGCCTCAGAAATTGCTAGGGCTACTAAATATTTCTTAGACAATAAAGTGGCGTATGGATCATATAATGTGACTAATGATGGTCCAGTAAAATCATGGTACGAGATTGCTGCTGATGTATTCGAATATGCTGGATATGATCGTAATCGTGTACGGCCGATTTCTACAGATGAATATGCAGCGGATAAGCCAGGTTTTGCTCCGCGACCACTTAATAGTGATATGGATTTAGTAAAATTACGCCAAACAGGATTTGCTCCGGCTGACTACACTGACATGTTAAAAGAGTATATTAAACAACTTCCATTAGATGAATAGGAGATTCAATAATTATGAATAAAGATATTTTAAACGTTTTATATCAGAGTGATGATAATTATGCGGCAGTAAGTGCAATTTCTATCGCATCTTTACTGGAAAATAATAAACACTTAAAACAGATTAATATTTTTTATCTTGGACACAAGCTTAAAAAAGGCAGTATTAATAAGTTTAACGAAATGGTTGGTAGTTATAAAAACGCTACAATTACCTTTGTCGACGTTTCTGGCTATCCTGATGAATTAAAGGAGATAGGCGTTAAGGCTTGGAAAGGGCTATATATAACTTGGTATAAAATGCTGGCATTCGCTAAGCTTGATATCAAGACGGATCGAATCTTATATATAAATCCGCATACGGTAATTAGTGGCGCTCTTGACGGTCTTTTGGAACTTGACTTTGAGGATAATATTTTGGCGTTATCATATGACGCAACTATGGTTAATGCTCATAAAGATGCAATCGGCTTAAAATCTACTGACGGATATTTTAACTGCGGAATTATGCTTGTTAATCATAAAAAATGGATGAAAGACAAAATTGATTCTAAGATGCGTGAACATTTACGACATAATCATTATGAGGTGGCTGACCAAGATCTATGTAATGTCTTTTTTAAGGATAAAATTAAACTAGTTGGCGTTGAATATAATTTTTCTACTGTATTTTATGGTTATGATATCAAAAAATACATTAAAGCTAATGGTTTTATGCCAGAAAGCTTCTATAGTTATAATGAGATTATGGAAGCTTACTATACTCCAAAAATTATTCATTCTCAATTTGGCATAACGGGTCGACCATGGCAGGTAGGAAATGATAATCCAGTCGGCTTATTATGGCGCAAGTATTTGGAGATGACTCCGTGGAAGAACGCTAAAATGCCAGAAGCGAAAAAAGATATAAACTGGCGACTTTATAAATTACTACCACAAGCAGTAGTTGTAAAATTATATGCCTGGGCAGTCAAACGTAAGTTTGCCAAATAAAATATTTCTACCAAAGTTTTGACAATAGGCTGTGAGCTCGTGACGTAATGCGAGTTTTTGCGACGAATGAAGCTTTATTCCAGTTGATACTCTTAAATTTATTGGCGAAATCGTTGTATACTTCTTTTTCTTCGTTGAATCGGATTCCGTTTTTACTCTTTTCTTTACTAGATAATGAGTCTGCAAATCTACGATATTGAAATGTTTCTGTCGAATCGAAACATAGAGAAGCTCCGTCAATTATCATAGTTAGTTCGATAATGACATCTTGAAGAATTTTGTATCTTGGATCGAATGAATATTTTTTAAGTGTGCTAGTTCTCCAGACAATAGACGGAAAATAGAGCCAATTGCCATGACAAAGTGACGTAGCGAGTTTTTCTCCTGCTAATACGCAAGTTTTTTTAGGATGTAATAATCGTTTAATCTTATCAACCAAAGGTAGGTATATATTACTTTTGGCATCTATTACCTGAACGCCAGGCTGGTAAAAATCAGCTTCGTTAATATTCTTTAATGCGGTTTCGACGTAATTGGGTAGTAGTTTATCGTCGCATCCCATAATTACACAAAAAGGAGCACTTGCATGTTTGATTGCATAATTAAAATTGTTAGTAATACCTATATTTTTACAGTGTCTAATATATGTGATGCGTTTATCGTTAATTTTACTGTAATAGTTTTTGGCAGTCTCATCTGGATAATGATCGTCAAGAATAGTTAGATGCCATGCATCACTAGTTTGTTCTAACACTGAGTCAACCGCCTGTTTTAATAAAGAAAATTCTCCCCAATATGGAATTATTATATCTATTCTATTTTTCATTTGATAACCTTATGGACAATTCCTGATGTAAATCTCTTAATCTTCGTTCGTTTTGATCAATACGCTGACGCTGATTGTTGATTATGTAAAATAATAAAATTATTGCTGTGGTTTGTAATATATCAAATACACTTAATTCCGATGAGTCGAGCGGTGGGTGATTGATTGAAATATTATAAAGTGGAAACGATCCTACTAACACAACCATAATAATTAGCCAGATAATCAGTTGATGTTTGAATCGTGTCGCGCTGACTCTACGGAGTTTAAATTGGGTGATTATATTAATGAGAGCCGCCAAGATAATAGGCACATTAAGTAATACAAGAGTAATGTATCTCATTCAAATAACTCCGTTAAACGTTGTTTAAATAATCGCTTGACAATATTAATAGCATTCCAGTTATTTTGCCCCTTAGCTCGAGAATAGTCGGTGTAAATAGCTTTAATTGGATACTCGGCAATATTCATTCCAGACTGTTTGGCACGCCAGATCATTTCAGAACAAAATTCATATCCAGTAGATTTCCAGTCAAGATTATCGATTGCTTTTCGTGAATAGACTCGCAGACCGGACTGTGAATCTGTAACGTTAGTCCCGAATAAAACATAAGTAATGAAGCTTAATCCTTTATTTCCTAAAATTTTTGTTTTTGACATGCCGCTACTGTTAATTAGTCGACTACCAATCAATAGATCTATATTAGAAGTGGAGATTTTTTTAATTCCAGTTAAAACATCTTCTGGGTCGTGTTGACCGTCGGCATCCATAGTGGCGGCAATATCATAATTATTTTGTCGAGCGTATGCGAGGCCGGTTAATGTGGCGCCTCCAGCTCCGGAATTCAATATATGATCAATAACTATTGCGCCGCCTTTTTTAGCTTGCTCAAGAGTGTCGTCTTTGGACCCATCGTTAATTAGTATAACGTCAATAGAATATTCTTTTTTAGCCTCTGAAAATATTTTCTTAGATTTTTTAATAACATTTTTTATAACGGGGGCTTCATTGTAGGCAGGAATGATAATACAAACTTTTTTCATATTATTTATTAGTTAACCTTGTAAAATAACTACCATATCCAGATTTAGCAAGTGGTTCGGATAGATTTTTTAGCTGATCTTTAGAGATCCAACCGTTATAAAAGGCGATTTTTTCAGGACTGCCAATAATCCTACCGGTTCGTTTTTGGATAACTCTAACGAAGTCGGATGCGTCAGTTAAACTGTCGATCGTCCCTGTGTCCAACCAAACATCTCCATTGTCTAAGGTTTGAACTTGCAGTTTACCGCGACGTAAGTATTCTGCATTAATGGACGTAATTTCTAATTCTCCTCGAGCTGACGGCTTTACGTTTTTAGCAATCTCTACTACGTCATTATCATAAAAATATAAGCCGACAACTGCGAAGTGGGATTTTGGGGAAGTTGGTTTTTCTTCAATTGATATTGCCTGATTTTGGTCATCAAATTCAACGACACCATACCTTTCTGGGTCAGATACTTTGTAGGCAAAAACTGTGCCTCCGTCGGGATTTGTGCATTCCCGCAGAGACTCATCTAAACGCTCTCCATAAAATATATTATCTCCCAGTACCAGAGCTACTTTATCGTCACCAATAAAATCTTCACCAATAATAAAAGCTTGCGCCAGACCATCTGGAGTGGGCTGAACAGCGTATTCTAGATTTATACCCCATTGTGATCCGTTGCCAAGAAGCCTCTTGAAGCCGTCTTGGTCATCTGGAGTGGTAATTACGAGAATGTCACGAATTCCCGCTTGCATTAATGTGGTAAGCGGGTAATAAATCATTGGCTTGTCATAAATAGGCATTAATTGCTTGCTTATGGCCTGAGTAATTGGCCATAATCGCGTACCCGATCCACCTGCTAAAATTATTCCTTTCATAAACCTCCTACTTTTCTGATATAAGTATAGCAAATAGGCATGCTGATTGACAAAAGTGTAAAAATAGGATAATATACAAAGGTTATGAAAATGGAAACGTATAACTGTAAAGATACAATAAATCCAGTACAGGATAACTATGAAAGATATTTATCTAATGTATACAATAAGTTATATAAAGATCCAGAAAATGTAGGAAAAGAAAGAGACCGTTCAATTATCTACGTTCCATATCGTAGTTTTTCAGAGAAGTTAAAACAGGATTGTCCGAATATTCACTTTACGAATCTAGACAGTTCAGAAATATCTAAAGCCGTATCTCATGCTGATGTCATCATTAATATTGCTCGTGGTGAAGAGGTTGTTGAAGCAGAAGTCGGTTATCCGGATAGAAATGTAGAGTTACCAGTAGAATCTATAGCTAATACTGAAATGGTCAGCGATCTATATATACAGGCAATAGAATCAGGAAATGAGAATATTCAGGTTGTTCATACAGGTAGGATGAATAATAAGACGATCGCTATGGCTACAGCTATGCCGATTCTGGGCGAACTTGCTGGTATTGATTATGATAGTGTCATTCATACTTCTGAAGTAGATCTAAAAAGATTGATAGATAAAAAACAGCTTGATATCAAAACTATAATGGAAGAAGTAGATATCAATCCGGAATTGTCTGAGATGAAAGTGTGTACTCGAGCATTGAAGCGAATTTATAGCGCTCATAATGTTGATTTCGAAAAGGCTACATCATCTGAATTAATTGATGTATTACTAGACGAATATAATAAATATCCGCGTATCAGTACTTCAACGTTAATGAAAGAGCAGATGTTAGAGAATGTTGCTGATCAATTATTGAAAGCCGGTAAGAGTGCAGACAAAGTTAGAGAGATAATAGATGAATTAGACGTACATACGGATGAAGAGCCTGATTCAGTAGATACGGTAACTAACTTTACTAACAGTATACCTATGATTTTGGCTAATAAACTAGTTAGGGATGGTTATAGTGCTGATGAAGTTGGTCTAATGAGTACGGAACAGAAAATGGAGTTACTGGCTGATTCTGAGATGACGGCGGTCATTGTGGCTGATACTGCGCACATGCCTCGGGTAATGTGGCTAGCTGATTATTTAATGCCGGATAATTTTAAACTAATTTTCATTGAAAGTAGAACTGGTTTATCTGAAGATATGCTACAAAAATCGATGGAGCGTGAAGAAAGGTCTTTTGGTCTCGGTAGTAATTGGCTGTCAAATCAAATGAGGACTAGAAATCCGGCAAAAGTCGGTGAAAAAGCAGATAAGGCCTATTGGGGTGACAAAAGTATAAGTAATAAGAAGCTAAATGATAAAATTAACGAACAAAAGTTAATTAAATAAAATTACTTAGTTTATCTCGCCAATCTTCTGGCGTAAATCCGGTTTTTTCAATTTTGGTTAAATTCAAAATACTATTTAAAGGACGTTTGGCTGAATCTGGTTTATCCGAGAAGTATTCGGCTGTAGAAATTGATCGTACGTCTGAAGCTGGCTTGCCTGATTTTTCAAATACGATTTTAGCAATTTCAGCCCAACTAACAAACGGACCTTCGTTGGTTATATTATAAGTTCCATATGGTAGATTTGCGTCTAAAAGATGCTTAATGCCACAGGCTAAGGTATCGGTAAAAGTTAACCTGCCGATTTGATCGCTTACTACAGACGGCTTTATGTTGCGTGTCGCTAAATCTTTCATAGTATTTATGAAGTTTTTACCCTCACCGACGACCCAAGAGGTTCGGACTATATAATGCCTAGCTGTTGTAGATGCGGCTAAATCTCCGTTAGCTTTGGTTTTTCCGTAAATATTTAGTGGAGAGAAGGGTTCGTCTTCGTAATGAATTATTCGCGATCCATCAAAAACATATTCAGACGAAACGTGTACTAGAGTTAGACTGTGTTTCGTCGCTGCTTCTGCTAAAAAGCGTACAGCTTGGTGATTGACAAGATCTACTTGATGAAAGTTTTCAGGTTTCTCGGCTGCATCAACGTTAGTCCAGGCCGCGGCGTTTATAATGACCGATCCATGTTGCCAATTGAAAGAGTCGACAGCGGTTTTATTGGTAATGTCTAAATCTTGGCGCGATAACGCCGTCGCATTGGGAAAAATACGTTGTAGTGCTCGTCCTAGTTGACCATTAGCTCCAGTAATAAATACCGCTTTATTATCCATTAAATCTCCATAGGAATTACATTACTTAATAGTGGATGTGCGGCATCTTTTTCAGAAATAATTGCTTGATTCTTATTAATTGGCCAGTTGATTTTTAGTTCTGGATCAAATAAATTAACAAAAGTATATTTAGCATCCGGGAACCAATGAGCGTCAACTAGATATGTGTAGGCGACATTATCATCAAGTGTTTGATAGCCGTTAGCTACGCCTTTAGGAACGAAAATTGCCGTACCCGGATTAATCTCGTGCGTAAAAACTTGGCCGAAACTTTTACCTTTACGAAGGTCACACCAAGCTCCAAAAACACGCCCATTGGCTGTTGAAATGAATTTGTTCCAAGGCTCAGCATGAAGACCGCGAGTGGCACCAGTTTTGTCATTGAAGCTGATATTATTTTGTACGATATCGAACGACGGTAAGCCTAAGGCTTCCATTTTTTCTTTTTGATAATTCTCTTTGAACCAGCCGCGATTGTCGCCATGTACGGGTAATTTAATAACAAATAACCCTGGAATTGACGATTCAGTGACTGTAAGTTCATTGTAGTCAGTTGGGTCAAACATAATTATTGTCCTTGTTTTGCATAAGCTGCTTCAACGGCGTCTTTTTGGGCGCGCCACCAGTCTTCGTGTTCGCGGTACCAGTCGATAGTTTGCATTAGTCCATCGTGCATGCCGGTTTTATTGTCTGTGTATTGCGGTTGCCATCCTAACTCGCGGCGTAGCTTGCTGGAGTCCATTGCGTAGCGCATATCATGACCTGGACGATCGTTGACATGCTCGTACCAATCTTTACCTTTACCCATTAGCTCACAAATCAATTCAATCACCATCTTATTATTAACGTGATCATTATCTGCGCCAATGATGTAGGTTTCTCCTAGAACGCCTTTTTCTAGGATTAAATGAACCGCTGAGTTATGGTCATCAACATGAATCCAGTCGCGTACTTGTTCACCGGTACCATAAAGTTTTGGTTTAATATCGCTTAAGATATTCGTAATTTGACGTGGAATAAACTTTTCAATGTGTTGGTATGGCCCGTAATTATTAGAGCAATTTGAGATAGTTGCTTTAATACCAAAACTACGGATCCAGGCACGAACTAGCATATCACTGGAAGCTTTTGTACTGGAGTAGGGACTTGATGGTTTATATGGCGTATCTTCCGTGAAGCGATTTGGATCATCAAGCTCTAGATCGCCAAAAACCTCATCAGTTGAGATGTGATGTAGCCTCTTATTATGTTTTCGAATAGCTTCTAGAATGGTATATGTGCCAATTATATTTGTTTCAACAAATGGCCAGGGATTGCGTAAAGAATTATCATTGTGACTTTCGGCGGCGAAGTGTACAACTATGTCATTTTCAGCGACTAATTTGTCTATTAATTCGGCGTCACAAATATCGCCTTCTACGAATGTAATTTGGTCAGCTACAGTTTCCAAATTAGCACGATTTCCGGCGTAGGTTAATTTATCAATAACAGTGACTTCATATTCTGGCTTGTGTTTTACGGTGTAATGCACAAAATTCGAGCCAATGAATCCCGCGCCTCCCGTGACTAGCATCTTTGTCATAAGTATAGTATATCAGGTATAATAGAGAAGTTATAGAGGAGGATATTATGAAAGTTGTAATTGTTAGCGGCTATTTTAATCCATTACACGGTGGGCATTTAGATATGATCGAGACAGCTGCAAAAATGGGTGATTATTTGATTGTAGTGGTGAATAACGACAAACAGCAATTGCTAAAAAAAGGAAAAATTATCCTTAATGAAGAAAATCGACTCCGCTTAATGCGAGCATTAAAAGGCGTGGATCAGGTGATGCTTTCTATTGATGAGAATCTTCCAGTTACAGAAACCTTAGAAATGATCGCTCGGCAATATCCGGGATGTCAATTGGTGTTTGCAAATGGTGGCGATAGATCGGCACCAGAAGTTGTTCCAGAGCGTGATGTTTGCGAAAAGTACAATATTGAAATGGTCTATGGAGTTGGCGGCTCAAATAAAGCAGACTCGTCTACTCGAATTAATCAAGCCACTGGACAGGAAAGCTAATCTCAGCTTTTCCGACCATATTTTTCATATACAGCCAAAGTTTGCTCGGCCATGCGCTGCCATGAAAATGTCTTAACGTGTTTCTTGCCTTTTTTAATGAGTTCATTGCGCAATTTGTCGTCAGATAAGATGTCGTCAATTGATTTCGCTATATCATCGACGCTGAAAGGATCAAAATAGTGAGCAGCATCGCCGTGGGTTTCTGGCAAACAAGTGGCTGTACTCGAAGCGACTGGCGCGCCGTGTAGCATTGCCTCTAGTCCTGGCAAACCAAATCCTTCACTGAGCGAAGGGAAGCAATAAACTGCTGTATTTTCATACATCCAGCGCAATTGCTCGTCTGATATAAAGCCGGTAAATACAACATTTTTAATTCCATGCTCATTTACATATGTCTCATGGCGAGAGTAATTACTGTCTTTTTTACCTGCCAAAGCCAGCGTTAAATCTGGATATTTTTTCTGCAACAAGGCAAACGCGTCAATTAGTCGTCGAAGGTTTTTATGTGGCGTCGGTCTACCGATATACATAATGAATTTTTTACCAATCAACTCGTCAACAGGTTCGTTGCCTTTTGGTAACTCATCTGCAGACTCCAAAGTTACAGTAATTTTCTCTGGATTTACGCCGGTGAATTTAATCAAATCATTTTTTACGAAGTTAGAAATTGTGATGATGTGTGAAGATTTTTTCGCAACTTTTTTATTGACCCATTTATAAATTTGCTGCTTAATCCAGAAAACGACAGGATTTTTATCTGGATTCTTAAATCTGACAGTGGTCAAATCTTGCATCGTAGTGACGACTGGGCTGGAATTGTACCAAACAGGCTGCTGAACCATCGCAAAATGAACTAAGTCTGGATGGAGGCTTTCAAGTTGTTTTTTAAAGCCAATTTGCTCAGCAAAAGTGTATTCTTTATATGGGCAAATAACTTTCTGAAATCTTGGATTGCTTGGCTGCCAACCATCGAAGTCTTTTGGCTTGAGCAGAATAACATAATCGTTTTTATTATCAATTTTCTGCAAATAATGAATCAGCCGTTCGATGTAGCGACCAGTGCTAGTCCTTAATGTTCGGGCGTCAATTACGATTTTCACGATAATGTTCCTTCCATGATTTATCAACTATATTTTTTATCGCTTTATGGAAAATTGCAGCTGAAAATTCGTTTGCCGTGGCTGAGATTTTTGTTGGTGAAACTTTTTTTCCTGGAAGTTTCTCTAAGGTTTTTATCAGTGAAGAATCTGTTTGTTCAGAAAAGAACCAGCCGTTTTTTTCGGGTTTTATATAATCAAGCGCGCCGCCAGCTTCATACGCAACCACTGGAATACCAGATGCCAACGCTTCAACTGGCGCAATTCCAAAATCTTCGTGTGAACAAAAAATAAACAAATCTGCTTTTTTAATATATTTTTCTCGTGTGGCATTATCGACAAATCCTAAGAAATTAGTGTGTTTATCGGCGATATTTTTCAAGTTGTCAACGTCTGGACCTTTTCCGATAATATCTAATTGCCAGCCAAGTTTCTGACAAGCCTTAATAGCGATATCAAGCCGTTTCATTGGCACAATTCGCCCCCAAATCAGACAGCGAGGTTTTTTGGGGATGGATGTTTGCTCGCGATCTTTAGCAAGTGGCGAAAAGCTAGACACGTCAATTGGCGGAAAAATAACCGTACTTTTTCGTTTGTAAAACTCTTCAATATCAGCCTGAATTCCCGTAGAGTTGGCGATAAAAACATCGACTTGCTGAGCGGCATTGAAATCTCGTTTTTTCAGCGGTCGGACTAGGGTTTTTAAGCCTAGGCGTGCCAGCCATTGCGGACGGAAACTTGGTCGTTTGATATATTCGTCGTAATGTCGCCAATAAAAATGCGTCGGCGTGTGGCAATAACAAATATGAAGTTGATTTGGTCTGGATTTACGGACGAATTTTGCCTCGCCATTTCCCGAACTGGAGATGATAATGTCAAATTCGCTAAGATCAAGCTTGGCGAACCACCATTGTCTAAGAAGTGGCAATAATCGTCGAATTTTTGAAAACGGCCATCGCTGTAAATAGCCAGTAACGACTTTATTATCTAATCTTTCTCGCCATTCATCGCTACAAAAAGAAGTGTAAATTGGCGCATCTGGGTACAATTTGTGAATTTCCAAAACGACTTTTTCGGCTCCGCCGCCGTAAATCCAATCGTGAACTATGGCAATTTTTGGCTTACTCATTAATTATCTTTCTGGAAAATAACCAAGCAGGTTTTTAGTAAAATCGTGATGTCCATCCAGATACTCCAGTTTTGAACATAATATAAGTCAATTCGTCGTCGTTCTTCAAAGCTGATG
>CAUTWT010000009.1:0-15944 GCA_963542525.1 uncultured Candidatus Saccharibacteria bacterium
TAATACAATTGATATACCTCGGATCCGCCTGTGTCGTAAATCGGCCGTAACCGCCCTGCTGTGCCCTGGCGTCACAAACAGCCCTAACCTTCGATACGGTGTCATTGTTAGATTGATTTTTTATCTCTTCTTCAAACTCTTTCAGTTTCCGGTCATACATTTGTTTGTACGTATGATCCAGCGCAATCTTCCCCGGATCAGCGTTCATGTGCGTAGATACATAACGCTGCAAATCGTATAATCGCTGCTGAAGATTGACTATATCTCCAGCCTTATCCGCGTTCTCTACAGATTCTCGTCGCTCAACCATACCAACATTATTCAGCCTCAAAAAAGTCGCCGAAATAAAACCAGACATAATCAATAAAATCACCAACTGCCAAGTCTTAATCTGACTGAGCCGCTTAATTCTGAACTTGGTTTTCTTCTTATCTATAGCCATCCCACCACTTTCTCTATGGTTTTAGTATAGCAAATTATCCCAATGACGTGAATATTACTACCGCTGCGGTGGTATAATATTTGTATGCGAATTTATTTTTCAGGAATTGGCGGCGTTGCCATCGGACCGCTGAGCAGAATTGCCTTAGGGGTCGGGTATGGTGTTTGCGGCTCCGACAAATCACCAAGTCTAATCACAAACGAATTAGAGTCAGCCGGAATTCCTATTTCTTTTGACCAATCTGGCGCGTTCTTGCAATCAGAGCACGATAAATCACCATTTGATTGGTTTATTTACACCGCTGCTTTACCAGAAAATCACCCAGAATTAGTCTTGGCGCGAAAATTAGGCATAAAAACCAGCAAGCGCGACGAATTACTGGCGCAAATAATCGCCGATAAAAACCTGAAACTTATCGCGGTCGCTGGCACCCACGGAAAAACCACAACAACAAGCTTGCTAGTCTGGACGATGGAGCAATTGCAAATTCCTGTCAGCTATTCAGTAGGTTCGACTTTAAGCTTCGGACCAAGTGGAACGTTTGATAAAAATAGCCAATTTTTCGTATACGAGTGTGATGAATTTGACCGCAACTTTTTGCATTTTTCTCCAGAAATTAGCCTTATCACATCTGTTGATTACGACCATCCAGACACATATCCAACAAAAGAATCCTACTTAGACGCCTTCCGTGAATTCGGCGAAAAATCTAAAAAAGTTATCGCGTGGCAAGAAAATTCAGCCATATTTGATGAAAAAAATCTAACAACCTTGCACGATTCCAACAAAAACATCACTCTGCCCGGTGAGCACAACCGAAAGAACGCTACTTTGGTGATCGAAGCTTTGAAGAATATGGGAGTGGACGCGGAGGAGTTAGAAATATACCAAGCAATAAACTTCTTCCCCGGATCAGGACGACGTTTTGAAAAGCTCGCCGAAAATCTATACTCTGACTACGGACATCACCCGGTTGAAATCCGAGCGACACTACAGATGGCTAAGGAGTTGTCAAATGATGTAGTCCTGGTTTATCAGCCACACCAAAATGTTCGCCAGTACGAGATAATTGATCAATACACTGATGATATTTTCCGTGATGCCAATGAAATTCACTGGCTGCCAACTTATTTAACTAGGGAAAATCCAGATTTGCCAACTTTAACACCACAACAACTTGCTAAAAATATCAACAAAGAAAAAGTTCATTTTGCCGAATTAGATGACAGTTTATGGCAAGAAGTAACCGCAGCAAGGAACTCTGGAAAGCTCGTCCTGTGTATGGGTGCTGGTACAATCGACGGATGGATTCGCGAGCAATTAGCTAAAAATTAGCGATCATCGCCGCTGCCGTGAATCTTCCCCCGACTCTGGCGACTGAGCAGTTTATCATTATTTCTACGAGCCACTTCTTCTAAATTACAACCAAGCAAATGCGCTATAGAATTGACATACCAAAGCACGTCACCGAGCTCTTTTATTATTGCGTCGCGGTCATTCTCTGAGATCTCGCCATTTTTATCACGTAAAATTTTCTTAAACTTCTCCATGACTTCACCAGATTCGCCACTTAATCCCAATATCTGCGCCATCAATCTCGCGTCAACGTCGCCATATTTATGGGAATCTTTATCTGTTAAAGTAGAAATTGCCTTTGTTGAATAATCATTAAATTGCATAATATTCCTTTCGTTTATTAGCGCGTAACTCTTACGAAATTAATAGTTTTTCCTTCGCCGATCCACCTTTGCTCATAAGTCGTCATTATTTTGTATTCGTCACTTAGTGCGGATCCATGAAGATCAAAACTCAACTCTTTAATTTGCCATTTTTCTGACACTAATTGCTCCAAGCTCCAACAGAAAAAATTGTGATCGTCGTGTTTGATTAATAAAGATCCGTCCGATTTTAGCAATGAAGAATACTTCCTCAAAAAAATAGGATGAGTCAAACGGCGTCCAGCGCTATGCTTCCTCGGAAACGGATCAGGAAATGTTACCCAAATTTGCTCCAAAGAATTCTGCTCCACTAATTGGTCTATTTGGTCAGCCCGCGCTCGAACAAAAAACACATTCTCCAGCCCTTTTTCTTCAGCAATTTTCGCGCCCTTTTGTAACCGATCACCTTTCACGTCAATTGCTAAAAACGTCTTTTCGGGATGGCGCAGCGCAAGCTCCACGCTGAATAGTCCAGTTCCAGCACCGATTTCCAACACATCAACATGATGCGGCGCCCACTCATCAAATTCAAAGCATAGAGGTGAATTGTGGAATAAAGCGAATTTATACTTCTTACGTTTTCTAGTGATAATAAATTGATTCGGATCGACAAAACTCATATTTTCTATTATACTAAATCAATAATGGATAAGCTTATAAAACAGTTCTTAGATTCTTCTACGTTAGGTCAATGGCTGCACGGCAACAACCTTGGCTGGCTAATTAGTGAGCGCATTATCGACACAGTCAGCATTATTATCGGTTCTGTTTTTGTTTATTTTCTGGGGAAATATTTATTATCTTGGACTATACATTATTCTATACGCTCCACCGCTAAACATCGTTCCTGGCACCGTAAAGATATAGAAAAGCGCGAAAAAACTCTCATCCAATTAACTCGCAGTTTCTGGCAAATCATAATAATTTTCTATGTAGCCGCAATTGTCGCCAATAAACTATTTCTATTTGATTTATCGCCGCTATTCGCTAGTGCTGGCATAATCGGTGTGGCATTAGGATTTGGCGCCCAATCGCTCGTTAAGGACTTCTTGTCTGGTATTTTCATCATCGCCGAAAATCAATATCGTGTTGGCGATGTCGTTGACGTAATGGGGGCTGCCGGAACCGTCGAAAGAGTTGGCACTCGCACTACTGTTATACGAGATTCTGAGGGTAATGTTCATTATGTTCCAAATGGCACGATTCAGCACGTTATCAATAAAACTATGGGCTATAGCATGTCGCGATTCAGCATTTATATCGACCCAAGTTCTGACATTTCTGCAGTTACAGACATCATTAACGCCACTGGTCAAGAATTGGCTAAAGAAAAGGCTTGGCAAAAGAAAATTATCGATCCGCCTAAATTCGTTTCCGTTGGTGATATTACTGGACGAGGAACAGAATTGATCATTGCCGGAAAAACTCAGCCATCAGATCAGTGGTCTGTTACCTCTGAAATGCGACATCGATTACTACAAAACTTTGATCGCGAAGGAGTTCTTCTGGCGACCCTGCCAACCCCAACCTCAATAACCAGAAGATAAAGATTAATTATTAGACAAACCCAATTCTTTATCGCTCAACACATCATTAGAAAACGCTTTGATTTTATTAACGCTCTCTACTTCTTTATCATAAATTCCCAAAAATTCCTTCAATGTATCCTTACTTACTGAGCCTTGCGCGTCAAATTCGTGACTTTTTTCATCCGCATCCTTGCTAATTTGGTTGCGGCGAGAAGCATATTCTGGGCGACTCAAATCCAATCGATAAGCGTCAGTCTTGTAATACATAAACATCGCAATCGATACTAGTAAAACTGAGGCCGCAATAGTCAGCCCAATAAATGTAGCAAATTTATAGCTACGAAATAATTCCTTAGCCCTATTCATTAGAACCTCCAGACAGCGAATTTTTAATAACTTGCACTTCTTCTTTATATCTCACCAACAATTCATCCAAGATCTTCGCGTCCTCAGAAAGTTTATTACGAGCCTCGCGAGCAACGGTCAATTTTTTATAATAGTCCGCCACATTATTAGAGCAATTTGCGCGCTGAAGATCGGTCATCGCAGTATCGTAATCGTTGTAATTGCTATTAAACTTAAGCCTCGTCGACTCGAATTCATTAGTAATATTCACCAACTTTGAGCTGTCCAGCTTATTTATTGCCAATCGACCGTTTAGTCTGGCCATAAGTTTGGTAGAAATAGAATTATATCTCTGTCCAACATTAACTCTAGTTAGAGCGTCATTGGTATGGATATTTTTAATAGCAACTCTTACGGAACTACAGTTTCGATCAAGCGTTTTTATAATCTCAGAATCAGCCGTAGCATCGACAGACTGAGCCTCAACTGCCCGTGGTGTCACTAACAAACTAGAAGTAATCAAAAAAGACGCGAGATAGAAAGTAACTTTTTTCATTACTTATATTATCTCACGTCTTCTTGAATAGAGTCAAATATTACTTGAAACGTTTTTCGACGTTACCCTTAACGTCTTTTGCGGTTTCTGCTACAGCATCTCCAACTTTCTGAGAACCAGCTTTTAACGAACTTAAGCTGTCTTTTGCTGCAGCGGTCGCTTTGCAAGCTACTTTTTCAGTGTCGGCTTTCAGTTTTACAGCTTTATCCTTCAAGTCTTTCCTTGTTTCCTTACCGCTCTTTGGTGCGGTTAAAATTCCAGCTGTAAAACCTGCTGCTACTGCTCCGATAATTGCTAAAACTTTTTTCATATATTTACTCCTTTTTTAATTATTTTTTACGAAATAAACCTGATATTTCACTAAAAACTTTTGTTGGTGACAACCACTCAGTCGCACTAGCTACGTTAGTTGTAATTTTACTAACGCTTTTCATGACCGTATTAAGTCTTACCAACAAGGCGATGACCACTGCCAGCAGCGTTACGATAATAACCGACAACAATCCTACGATGATTGATAATAAAACGATGGCTGTTTGGATATCTTCCACGCTTTACCTTTCTGCAAAAGTTTATATTTGTTATGTTTATTTTAGCATGCTTGTTAAATTGTTTGTATTAGATAATCTAACTATTTCACTATAGCATAAGCTTATTAAATTGTCAATAGAGATGTCTACTAATCGTTAATAATATGATAAACTGGTATGGTTATGCGAGATTTTTTCAAACGATACATACCGGAATTTGTTTATGGCGCGGTCGACGGCACAGTAACAACATTTGCAGTTGTGGCAGCTTCAGCCGGTGCTGGAATATCCAGTTCGGTCATTCTTATATTAGGAATTGCTAATTTAATAGCCGACGGATTCTCAATGGGTTCTAGCGCATATTTGGCAGCCAGCGCTGAACACGAAGAATCTGTTCGCGACAGCCAAAAACGCTCATCCCCAAAGATCATAGGCGCAGTAACATTCTTAGCTTTCGTGGTGGTTGGTAGCGTACCAGTATTGCCATATTTGATTGACGTAATTGCAAACTTAAAAGCGCCAAAAGCGGTATTATTCTATGTCAGCTCGGCGCTAACTGCGGCAACGTTCTTAGCAATCGGCTTCATCAAAGGTAAAGTCAGCAAACAATCACCTTGGCAGTCTGCAGGTATCACGTTACTTCTTGGGATAATTGCGGCAGGACTAGCCTACTTTGCGGGCGACATTTTGTCGGCGTGGCTGGGTGTTAGGATTTAGCATATTATTCTTGTGTTTTGGTCTGGGTGATTGTTTGCGTGATATTGAAGGTATTGACGATATGATTCATTTCCTTGCATAAGAAAAAATCTCCTTATTAATAAGGAGATTTGGGGTTTGTGCTATATGCTAGTTATTAGTTAAATCCACAGAAGTGTTGAACGGCTACTTGACTTTTTGGACCTACGCCTATTCCAATTTTTGTATATTTAGGATCTTGTATTGCTTTACGGTGAGACTCTGAATTCATCCACCAGTTAAAGGCGCCACGACTACTAATGTTTGCTCCCGCAGTCCAATTTTCGCCGCTCATAGTACATTTAGCCTGCTGGTATATCAGATAATACATTTCTTGCGTGTACATATCACCTAATCCAGGTATATTATGTTGCCTGTAGCCTTTAGCTTCCATGTCATCTGCCTTGAGTTGAGCTGATTTCTGCACATTCTCGTCCATGACTAACGGCGCTACACCAATTCTTGCCCGCTCCTGATTTACTAATTCTAGTATTTCTTGAGGATCTGCGGGACCGTTGTCGTATTTATCGAATGCTGGTTTATGTGGTTTTGGCTGCTGCTCTTGCTGTTCTTGAGCTGTCGCTAATGCTATTTGATTATCTAAGCGTCTTTTAAGCCATAAGCTACCACCAGTACCTGCTATAAGCAGTAAAACAGCAGTGATGATTAAGGCTTTTTTCATACCCTCACACTAGCACAACCAAAACAGGGGGTCAATATTGCAAATATTTTACAAACCCAATTCGCGCAACTGAGCAGGATCGACAACTGATGGTGAATTCATCATCACATCCACGCCAGAGCCATTCTTTGGAAACGCCAGAGTCTCACGAACGTTTTGCTCATCGGTCAATTCCATCAAAATACGGTCAACACCAAAAGCACATCCTGCGTGAGGCGGAGCACCGTATTTGAAAGCGCCCAACATAGCACCGAACTTTTCTTCAACATAAGATTCGCTGAATCCCAGCAAACCGAACACTTTGTATAATACCGCTGGATTATGGTTGCGAACGCCACCAGAACAAATCTCATAGCCGTTCATCACCATATCAAACTGATCAGCGACAATGGACAATTTTTCGGCGTCAGTTTCAGCAGACTCCAGAGCCTGCAAACCACCCTTTGGCATACTGAACGGATTATGTCCAAAGTCAAGCTTCTTACTACGCTCATCCCATTCGTAAAACGGAAAATCAATAATCCAAGCAAACGCCACGACAGATGGGTCTTTAAGATTAAAGTGCGAGGCAAATTCATTACGCAAGCGCCCCAATACCGCGTTAACAACCGAGCGAGAATCAGCGCCAAAGAACACTGCATCGCCGTCAACCGCACCAGTTTTCTGCTGAATCTCAGCTAATTCCTTCTCACTCAAGAATTTCGCGATTGGAGATTTTGCTTCACCGTCTTGATATGTAATGTACGCCAGACCTCCAGCACCTTCGCTTTTAGCGATATTAGTGAAATTGTCAATTTGCTTGCGGCTCAAACTTGCACCATTTTTTACACAAATAGCCTTAACGCATTCCGCGTTTTTAAATACACCAAACTCAGTCTTCGAAAACACGTCCGTCAGTTCTATCAATTCCATGCCAAATCGCAAATCCGGCTTATCAGAACCGTAAGTTTCCATGGCGTCGCGATATGAAATTCGCGGAATTGGACTACCATCGCCAACTGCCAAATCACTCAAATCCAACAATTTTTTACCAGCAAAATCAGTTGCCAATTGCTTCATCAAAGGCTCAACTTCAGTGCGAATTTCTTCACCATTTTCTGCAAAACTCATCTCCAAATCAAGCTGATAAAACTCACCGTATAGGCGATCTGCTCGCGGATCTTCGTCGCGGAAACAAGCCGCCAACTGATAATAACGCGGCACACCACCAACCATCAGCAGCTGCTTAAACTGCTGTGGAGCTTGTGGCAAAGCGTAAAACTTCCCTTCCTGCAAACGACTCGGAATCAGAAAATCGCGCGCGCCTTCAGGACTTGAATTAGCTAAAATTGGAGTTTGAATTTCAATAAAATCTCGATTGTCCATATATTCATGGATTCGACGATACATTTCGGCGCGCTTTTTAAGCATGTTTTGCATTTTTGGACGACGCAAATCAAGATAACGATACTTGAATCTTAGTTCTTCGCCAGCTTGATTATCCTCAGCAAATGGCTGAATTGGCAAAGTTTCAGCTCGGTTCAAAATCTCCAAATTGTCCACAACAATTTCCACATTACCACTGGTAATATTCGGATTTTTCAGACCTTCGCCACGCTCTGCAACCACACCACAAGCACGAACCACAAACTCATCTCGTAAGCTTTCCGCCAAAGAAAAAGCATCTTTTTTATCAGGGTTAATAACCAACTGAACCAAACCCGTGTGGTCGCGCAAATCAATAAAAATCAATCCGCCATGATCACGCCTGGAATGAACCCAGCCCGCAACCGTAATATTCTCACCAACTTTTTTAGAAGTTTCTGCCGCCAAAATTCTATTTTTCATATCTGTTATTATAGCATAATCTGGTCAAATTCCCAGAATTAAACGTCACGGCGAGTTTTTGTGGGCAAATTATTTTTCTGCGGATTAGCCGTAGCGGCTTTGCGGAGATCTCCATAAACATCATATTCGTCAATGATTTTCTGACCCAATAGTACTTCAATTACGTCTTCTAAGCTCAGTAGACCAACTGTTTCTCGAAACTCATTTACAACAATAAACAAGTGGTGCTGCGTTTTCAAAAATGCAGCCAAAGCGTGCTGTAGAGTTTGATTTTCACGAATATAATAGACATCTTTGCTCATGACCGTTTCCGCACGATGAGATTTTGCTTTACGATCAATTGTCAGCAAATCCTGAATCCTCAACATTCCAACAACATGGTCGATGTCGCCGTCAATGACAGGAAATCTGCTATACCCTTTTTTATGAAGATCATCAAGTACTAGCGGCCCGAGAAGTTCATTCATAGACACCGATTCAATCATGCTTCGTGGCGTCATAATTTCCTCGACCTTCATATTATTGAACTTCAGTCCGTTAGTAATAAGCTTTTTCTCAGAAGATGAAATCGCCCCGCTGGATTGAGCCACCATTTCCAGCAACTCTTCTTTCGATTCAATCACCCGACTATCACCAACCACTGGCGATACAGAACGGATTAGCGACAAAATTACTTGATGTCGTTCAATTGTCGTTAAAATTAGCGGTTCGTATTTTTCATAAAGCTGCTGTGAATATTTCTGCCACAAACCAATTCGCGCGACGGCTCCGATTTCTAGGGCTATTATAATTGACAAAATGAGCCCAGCCGCCCAATTGAACAAATAAACGCTAATAACACTTAAAATTACCAAGCATAAAGAAGCCACGGCACGTTGCAGTGAAATAATATCTCGTAAAAATTCTCTTTGTCGCAAAAGAATTTTAGCCTTTTCATCGCCTAGTCCACTTCTCCGCCGCAGCTCAAATTGACTATGCGAAGACGTTTTCGGCTGAACTCCCAGCACTATCAGCAAAACCGCCAAAGTAACCAAATATCCAAAAATTAGCACAATCGTCATAGTTTTATTGTACCGCATTCCGTGCTATACTTACTAGAGTAAATGGAGGTAAAATGAATAAGAAAAGCTGGATAATTTTCGCAATTATTGTAGTGGCAATTGTTGGTGGAATGGTTTATATTTCGACACAAAATCGATTAAATATTAGCGATATCAATAACGATCAGCTAAACACGGCTATCAGCGCAGAATCAAGAAATGGCAATATCGCGGATCATGAAATTGGCAGTAAAGACGCCAAAGTAACGATTATCGAATACGCCGACTATCAATGTCCTGGCTGTGGCACCGCTGCACCAAAAGCCGAAGCATTAGCTAAAAAATATAAAGATCACGTTCGATTAATTTTCCGTAATTTCCCAATTGCTAGCTCACACCCTAACGCACGAGCCGCCGCTGCCGTAGCTGAAGCTGCTGGTTTACAGGGTAAATTCTGGGAGATGAATGAGCTTCTATACGCAAATCAGGACGCTTGGAAAAGCGCCAACACTACAGAACGCGACAACATTTTCAAATCTTATGCTGAACAATTGAAGCTTAATATCGATCAATATAAAACCGATATTGCCAGCAACAGGGTTAAAAATAAAATCGACTTCGATATGGCTCTCGGTCGCAAACACGGCGTTGCCGCAACACCAACTTTCTACATAAATGGAAAAAACACCGAGATGGACAGTTCTGGCTCAATTGAATCATCAGTCAAAGAAGCCTTGAAAAAAGCTGGCGTTGAAGTAAAAGATTAACGCATTTTCACACAAACCAAAATCCCGCTCCGGTGCCTTGGAGCGGGATTTGTTTATAGTCGTCCCTATTCTATCGTTGGAGCGACTGCACTTTTTATTGTGCTATGTATGTTTGCCATTCGGCAGGCACCACATCCACCGCGATCTTTTTGCGCCTTGATGGCACAAATTTGATTGCTATTGGCATGTGTTTTGCACTCCTTATTATTATGTGCAGCCCCACGCGCTTCGACCTTTATCACTTAATATCAGCAATTTAATGCTTCGGCGCGAGACATGCTAACAATGTTACCAAACGTTTATTGGCACGTCAAGCAAAAACATTTTGAAAATGCTTATTATATCTATATTAGAATAAGCGGAGTCGCTTAGCAACAAACATAACAAGTAAAATCAACAACACCGTAAAACTGGTGATAACTGGATATGCCCAAGGTTCGCCCTGGAATGGCAATGCGATATTCATTCCATACATTCCGTAAAAAACATTTGGAATAGCCAGAAGAATTGTTATGGCGGTCAATGCCTTCATACGTTGGTTCAGCGTATTATTAGCAACTGTCGAATAAGCGTTTTGGATACTGGAAATTGTGTGCGTGCTGGAACTGATTGCCACTAAAACTTGCCTGATATGCAGATCAACATCCTCCAAGGCTTCCAGATCTCTAGTCTTAAATAAATGGCGGCGGTTTTCCATTAGTTGTGTAATAACGCGAGACATACCTTCCAAACTGCTTCGATATTCATTGAGCGTATCTTCAATTGCGACAAATTTAATAAAATCCGAATTCTCAACTTCATGACGACTCAGTCGCCGGCGAGCATCGCTAATTTGCTCCGTTAATAAATGCACACGCTGTTCATATTGAGAAATAATATACGCCAAATTCGCGGCAAAAACTCCCGCTGGACGCTCGGTGGTGCTAAATAAATAATCGCTGACCTCCAGAGGTGAAAATTTAACATGAGGCGATATTGTAATATAATGACCGCCGCTAATTGCAATCAAAAACGGTGCCGTTTTGCCAGAATCAGTTTGACCAAACGGTATGCGTGTAAAAATATATTCAACACCATCGGAAAATTCTGCTCGAGGCAATTCGTGGATGTCCAGTACGTCACGGACAATATTAGCAGACAGCGATAAAGCCTTTGAAACTCGAGCAGCATCAAGACTCCCGGTCAGATTAACCCAACCGTTTTTATACATTCGTTGAGCTTGCGTCAACTTTTCAGTCAACGATCTGCGTTCAAAATAGCCCACCATCATGAGAAGATTATAATATACACAAGCGATATTAGCAATCTGTCGAATTGCAATTAAACTTTAGCGGCGGCGCAGGAAATAATAGCCCACAACAAACGCCAGAACTACACTGATCACAGTAATTACCCAAAACATCAATGGATTATCAGCACCTGGAACCGGCACGTTCATACCATACAAACCAGCGATCATCGTCGGAATAGTCAGAGCTACAGTAATTACAGTTAGCAGGCGAATCGTCTCATTAAGACGCGTATCCATCACCGCCCTATAGCTGTCGCGCACATTAGTAATCGTCCTCAGTAAACTTTTACAACGCGCAATCACCTGCTCCAAATCAATCGAAATATCCTCAACATCTTCCTTATCATCAGCTTTCAGTCGCAACTTCTGAGTCGCCAAAAGTCTCTCAATTGCCCAGTTCATCGGAATTAGCGCGTCAAGATAATCATTCAATTTGCGCTCATACTCCGCCAGAGTGGCAATATCATTAACTCTCAGTGTATGAATACTGTCCGTAGCCGCTCGCATTTGGCGATTAATCGTCGCCACACGCCGCTGATATTGCATTGAAATTGCCTCAACCATCGCCACCAAAAGCTCAACTTGTCGATCTGTCCTAATTCGCACTTTATCAATAAATGGCTGCCACAATCGCCCCAAACTGTCTCTGGACAACGTCACGATATGATCTTTATTGATGCAGAATAAAATTGGCGTGGTAAAATCGTTAAAATCATCATCAGTGTCCGGCAATCGCGCAATCAAATAAGTCCACTCATCATCAAACTCAATACGTGGCACCTCGTGCGGGTCAAGCGCGTCACTTATCAAATCCTCATCCAAGCCCAGCGTCAACAATTGCGAAACCTCTTCGTCGCTCGGCCTTTCGCAACGCACCCACGAACCAGACCGCAAATTTTCTTGCGGGCTAATTATTGAATCGCTATTTGTCGAACGAAGATATTGCAACATAATTTCATATTATAAAATAAAACATACATAAACACAAGAAGCTCCTGCGCCATTCACAGGAACTTCTTGATTTTTATTACGATTTGACTATCGTGCCTGCCGAGCCGCTAATGGCTTCAGCAGTTTTATCTAGCGAAGTAATAATCGCTGTACGCCCCGACTTCCCGCCCAGGAACGACAAGGCAGCCTGAGTTTTTGGCAACATCGAACCTGCCGCAAATTGCCCATCGTCAATATGTTTCTGGAGTTCTTCTATTGAAACTTCCCCAAGAGATTGCTCATCTGGTTTGCCAAAATTAATTTTAGCAGCATCAACCGAAGTCAAAATCAGCAAAGTGTCAGCATCCAAAAGATCTGCCAATTTTGCCGCGCCGAAGTCCTTATCAATGACCGCAGCGACGCCTTTTAATTGACCAGTTTCGTCTTGCAAAACAGGAATGCCGCCGCCGCCAGTTGAAACGACCGTTACGCCAGCATGAACCAGCGCCTTAATCACATCAGCCTCGACAATTGTCTGAGGTTTTGGCGAAGGAACGACGCGTCGCCAGCCGCGACCAGCGTCTTCTTTTACCGTGTAGCCGCGTTCGCTAGCGACGGTTTTTGCCTCGTCTTCCGAATAGAACGGACCAATTGGCTTGGTTGGATTTTGGAATGCTGGATCGCTCAAGCTAACAATCGTTTGAGTTATAACACTAACAGCGCGATTGTTCATCTGATTAACCATAAAGGCGTCATGAAAAGCCTGTTGCAGCCAAAAGCCAATCAGCCCCTGACTCATAGCGCCAGAATCTTCCAGTGGCAAGCTCGGCACATCTGGCGTATTAATCGCCTCTTCATGCAACACAATATTGCCAACCTGAGGACCATTGCCATGAACAATTGCTACGTTATGACCAGCCTGGATTAACGGTAAAAGTTGCCGAACAGTTTCATCAGCCACTCGTTGCTGTTGCTCAGACGCGGCTTCGCCCTGCCGTTGCAGGGCGTTACCACCGAGCGCTACTACAATAGTACGCTTCTTATTCATAGGCTACAGTGCTCCAAAAATTGCAATAACTGTGATGCTGATAATAGCAAATACCGCCATAATTGGAGCTGAGCGTTTTAGCCAGTCGCGATATGAAACGCCAGCCAAAGCCAATCCACCCATCAACGACGCGATAGTTGGAGCCATCATGTTGATCAAGCCAGATGCTGTCGCAAATGCGGCAACCATAACTTCTTTACTTGAGCCAACCAGGTCGGCAATTGGCGCGATAACCGGCATAGTTGCTGCCGCCAAACCTGATGATGACGGAACGATAAATGACATTGGCAAGTAGAATAGATATGCCAACACACCGACAACACCGCCACCAGCATCTTTCAGGAGAGATTCACCCCAGCTGATGATCGTGTCCTGGATTTCACCGTTAGTCATCACTACAGAAACACCTGTTGCTACTGCGATAATCAAAGCAACCGGCAAGATGTCTTTCACACCATCGATAAATGTATCAACTGGGAAAACACCCTCTTTCTTAAATTCTTTGTAGTAAATTGCGGTTATAACAATTGTTGAAATTAGGAATAGCGCAGTGATTTCATTGAAATACCAATCACCAAATGCTGCACTGTGGACTACACCAAGTACCGCGCCAATGACTGGCAAACCTGCAGCCCATTCAAACATATCAGCGAAGAATGTGATATTCCAACTTCCCCATGGAATCAAGGAAAGAATCATTAGCACAAACGTAATAGCAAACACAGCCATAACAACTTTTCGTGGACCAGTGAATTTTGGTACGTTTGTCGTGTCGAGAGCAGCCGTAGCTGGATTATAGCGAACGTCTTCCTTGTACTTGCCGGCCTTCACTTTTGCGGCATAACGCATAGTAAAGATAATCGCGGCAATTAGACAAAGAACCAAGATGATCGACATGATTGGAATAACGCTACCCAATTTCACGTCTGCGGTTTTTGCCGCAACACCAGTAGAGAATGGGTTGATTGTCGAGCCGAGCACACCAGTACCAGCACCTAGCACAATCACCATCACACCAGTCATGGCATTATAGCCAGCAGCAATCATCATCGGTATGACGAGCGCGTAGAACGCCACGGTTTCTTCTTGCATACCGTAAGTAGTACCACCGATAGCGAAGAAAATCATCAGAATCGGGATGAGCCACTTTTCCTTGCCCTTCATCTTTCGAAGTAGTGCGCCAAGAGAAGCATCAAGCGCACCAGTTTTCATAGTGACGCCTAAGAATCCACCAAGCACCATCACGAAGACGATAACATCAAGCTTGTCTGACATACCTTTAATAGGTGCAGTGAAGACGTCCCACAAACCTTGCTGGTCGTGTTTTTTGACCTCTTCCTTTTTACCGTCTTTTTCTTCCGTGACGGTTCGATCTTTGTCGACTACGTGATACGAATTAGCTATACGATCGCCATCTTCGTTTGTCTTATATAGTCCAGAAGGAACAACCCACGTCAATGCCGCCATAACGATGATCACGACAAACAAAATAGTAAACGCCGACGGTGATCGAAGCTTCTGCTTTGCCTTTTTAATTTTTTCTACCATTGCCTCGGAGCCTCCTTAACCTCCTCATTACGACAACAACTACAATGTCAAAGCCATCACAGCTTTGATTGTATGCATACGATTTTCCGCTTGATCAAAAACTATCGAATGTGGCGAGCGGAACACCTCATCCGTCACTTCCATTGAATCTAAACCGAAATCTTCCTGAATCTTCTTTCCAGTAATCGTCAATGCGTCGTGAAATGCTGGCAAGCAGTGCATAAACTTGACCTCAGGATTTCCTGTCAAGTTAATCATCTGGCGATTAACTTGGAAATGTCGCAATTGGTTAATGCGCTCAGCAAACTTATCTTCTTCACCCATTGAAACCCAAACGTCCGTGTAAATTACATCTGCACCGCGCAAAGCTTCTTCGAAGTTGTCAGTGATGGTGATACGTGCATGACTTGACCTGGCAAAATGGTTTGCTTTATCAACCAAAGCCTGATCTGGATGCAATTCGCGAGGCGCCAAAATGCGAAAATCAAGTCCCATAATAGCTGAGCCGATCATCAGCGAGTTCGCCATATTGTTGCGACCATCGCCAACAAATACCAGCTTAGTCCCCTTCAATTTTCCAACATGTTCTTCAATTGTCATGAAGTCAGCCAAAATCTGCGTTGGATGAAACTTATCGGTCAATCCATTCCATACCGGAACGCCAGCGTGACGCGCCAATTCCTCAACGGTCGCGTGATCAAAGCCACGGAACTCAATTCCGTCAAACATTCGACCCAAAACCTTAGCGGTATCTTCAACCGTTTCTTTCTTACCCAATTGAATATCATCTTTACCAAGGTATTCTGGCGCAACTCCAAGATCATTAGCCGCCACCGTAAATGCGCAACGTGTTCGCGTTGAAGTCTTTTCGAACAACAAAGCCACGTTTTTACCTTCATGGATTCGGTGCGGAATGCCGGCATATTTCAATCGACGATATTCACGAGCCGTGTCCA
>CAUTWT010000010.1:0-15648 GCA_963542525.1 uncultured Candidatus Saccharibacteria bacterium
CAAGTGGCGCCGCAAATGAAATCAGCGCCCGCTCGTCAATGTAGCTCAGGTTTTTTTGGCGACCACGCTTGCTCACGATCAACTGAATCACCGCACCGATGTAATCCTGTGGCACGACAATTTCACCATCAATCCATGGCTCGCGAATCTCTTTTATTTGCGCTGGGTCGGGCAATTCACTGGCAGACTTAATGTCCAGCTCCTCGCCATTCGTCAGACTCACTTGATAATCGGTACTCGGATTGGTCACAATTAAATCCAAATTATATTCACGCTCCAATCGCTCGCGAATAATATCCATATGCAGCAATCCCAAAAAACCGATTCGCACACCATAGCCCAGAACTGGCGAATTCTCCGGCTCGAATTGCAGTGCCGAATCGCTGAGGCTCAGCTTTTCAATTGCTTCTTTCAGGTCGTTATAGTCTTCGTTGGACACCGGGAAAAACCCCGCATAAACAAACGGCTTAACTTCTTTATAACCTGGAAGTGGCTGGACGGTAATTTCTTTGATCATATCCTCGATAGATATTATACCATTTTTATTATAGAGAAAGATCGTCTTCCAGCATGCAGTTTCGTCTTTTGACAATTGTAGGATATACTCTTTCGCTAACGTCTAGCTCTATTTTTTCGCGAAAACAACTGACGATCCACTATTGCCCACGCCGCCAGCATAGCATAATTAGTAATCTTGCCTGCGTCAATCATACTCTGCACGTCGGCGATCGGCAACCATTGCGAGATAATTTGCTCAGTATCGTCCGGTTGATGTTGATAATCTACTCCAGCATATTCCCCGTAGACCACATGGAGTTTGGCGTCAGTACGACGGTTGTCAGGATAGAACCATCCACATTCTTGCAAATTATCCATAGCGACACCAGATTCCTCGGCCAACTCTCGCCTCGCAGCTGCGCAAGCGTCCTCGCCCACCTCAATTTTACCACCTGGTAACTGATATAACACCTCGTCCACAGGATAAGAATATTCTTGCTGCACAAGGATAGTATCACCACGACGACACACTACAACTACTCCGCCATACCCAAGATAAGGGTAATAGATATAGTGGATTAATTTACCATCAGGCAACTTTACCGTGTCCTCTACCACAGTGAGTCGCGGGTGTTCAAGCAATGTACGTGACGATAGTGTGTACCATTTACTAAGGATATTTTCTTTTGAAGTCATAGTTCAATTAAGGCTTTTATATTTTTATCCACCATAGCCCAAAACCGACGAATTTTCTGACTCGAACTGTAGTGTCGAATCGCTCAGGTTCAACTTTTCAACTACCTTAGACATTCACTAGCAATTATACCATTCTTTACAACTAGACAGTTATGTTAAACGCTCATTGCCGTTGTATTGGCAGGGTTTTGCGGCTATGGAATATACGAAGTATGCATATCAACCTGCTTTGAAGGAGATTTTAAAGGATACAAGAACGGCAATTCTCTATTTGGCACAATATCATAAAATCTTTGATATTGCTCGCCCTCGAATTCTTCTTCGTTTCCTTCACAGAAGTGCAACTGAGGATGTTTCCTTGATATTCCTACTCGTTGCACCAATAGTCCAGCACGAGACCAATATTCCGAAGTTGTGTCGGCTTCCAACCCATATCTAGCCAGAAGTAAAGCAATAACAGGTTTATGTATTTTTGAAGTTTCTCCCGGGTGAAGTCCCAATTCAGGAATTGCTGTTTCAAAAAAGTATGACAATATTGACGTACCCGCCTTATATTCGTCTGGAGCATTCTTAAATAGCATACCCGCAAAACAAGCCTTTCTGCCAACTTCTCTATAGCCAAGACGAGCCATGGGTTTTTCTGGATTATCTCCAAAAACTATTCTCTTCACTCCAGAAGGAGCCGTCACTTCGTTTGCAACAAGGCAAGCTCCATTAGCAAATCTAATTGGCGGCAAGTCGCTCATCTTAATTAAAATATCTCCCCAGTGTTACTGTATCACTAACTCGTGCATTTTATTATCTTATCTAATCTGCACTTTTCAATACTAGTATATACTATTTCCACTGCCGTGTCTGGTTGATTTTGTGCTTCTCAAAATACACTTCCGCCAAATTGACGTCAAACCGATTTGCCAATTCCATCAAATAGTTCAGCACGTCCGCAAACTCCTCGCGCAGATTGTCATGATTGTCAGGTTTTTTCTCACCCTTAAATCCTGTCTCTTTGCGAACTGCTTTTGCCAGCTCGCCAACTTCCTCAGTAAACAATAAGAACACTTCAGTGACAGAATTTTTATCCCACCCCTTTTCTTTACATGTTTGATCGAGGTGTTTTTGTAATTCAGTTAAGCTGATTGTTTGTGGATTCATGGTTTTTCCTTCTTTAATCTTAATTAACTTACACTTGATGGAATATAAACATAGCAGGAAGCAAGAATCTGCTCGCTATCCAATCCTATTTTTAATTACTATTATACTCTGATTTATCAAACAATATATCACTTTGGTTAAATATTTTTTCCTGTGATAGTCCAAAATCTCTACCAGCAACTTTTTTATGAAGTTGCTGGTTTTGTTTATATAACTTTTATAAAGAAGTAATAAAAGTTAAACCGCCTAATATCACTCCCGCTGCATTGGGAATGATGAGGATCCAGTCTTTTTTAGGTTCTTTTGTCCAACCATAGATTACCCAAATTAAACAAGAAACTGCTGCGAATAGTGGTTGGAATGGTTGAGCTTTTTCTCCTTGTAGGTTAGCGATAATTTGTGGAATATATGCAATAAAGACAAGGATCCCAATAAAAGCTCCAATAGATCCGACAAAGCGATTAATTTTTTGTTTAGACATATAATACCTCATGAGGTTTTATTATATTATAAAGAAAAAGATGCTGTCAATAATTTTGTGTAAACACTCTAGTAGAGTCTTCAAACAAAGTAACTAAGTAACGTTCCAGAGCCTCCTCGTTAGGAAAAAGAACCTTCTATTTCGTTTGACGTTTGATTTCTTTATTAAGAGACTTAATGAGTTTTGTCGAATAAATGCTATGCCAAATCTGGTAAGGAAACTGATTTCAGCAATCATACGCGTCAATACTACGAACCAACGCCAAAAAAAATTCAGTTAAGCTTATTGTTTGTAGATTCGTGGTTTCCCTTTTTAATCTTAATTAAAATATCTCCCCAGTGTTACCGTATCGCCAACCCGCGCCTCGCGTGTCGTTTTCAGGTTCGTCACAATATAGCCAATTTCGCCAGTTTCAAGCGAAGGGTCGGGTTGCATGGCTGGGTTAAGATGACCGACTTCCAGAGCTAGTCCATTTGCGCCAGTCGCCATCATTCGGATAGATTCGCCCTTCTTAATTCGCCCATCAACCACCCGCACGTATAAAATCACGCCACGATAATCGTCATAATAACTATCAAAAATCAGCGCCCTAGTCGGACCATCAACCTCGCCAACTGGCGCCGGGATTCGCTCAACAACCGCATCCAAAACCTTATCTACATTTTGACCAGTTTTAGCAGAAATATGAATAATCTCGCTCTCATTGCAGCCCAACAAATTAATAACTTGCCTGGATACGCGCGGTATATCAGCGGCCGGCAAATCAACTTTATTCAAGACCGGAATAATCGTCAAATCCTGCTCCATCGCCAAGTAAACGTTCGACAATGTTTGCGCCTGAATTCCCTGGCTAGCATCAACCACCAATATCGCACCCTCACAAGCCTGCAAACTACGCGAAACTTCATAGCTAAAATCGACATGCCCCGGAGTGTCAATCAAATTCAGATCGACATTTTTATATCGCATTCGCACTGGCGCCAACTTAATAGTGATGCCTTTTTCCCGCTCCAAATCCATCGAATCCAGTAACTGCGATTTCATCTCGCGCTTTTCTACCGTCCCAGTCATTTCCATCATTCGATCGGCCAGCGTAGACTTGCCGTGATCAATATGAGCAATAATACAAAAATTCCGAATATTTTCCATTAGCCCTTAAACTCCAATCGCCCAAATAACACTTTTTTCAATCGTGCAAGAATCGGGTCAATTTCTGGCAATTTTAGCCACTTTGAAGCCGCGGCATACGCACCAAAACTGACCAATGAAATGATAACGAATTTCGGAAAAGCGCTAAAGAAACTGTCGTCATGGTAACGAAATGGCATAATTAGCACGGCAATATAACAAACCACGCCTGTAACAGTACCAGCAATTATCATCTTAAAAATCGCTCGCACAAACGTCATGTCGAATAATTTTGGCATTTGACGATTCATAACCACCAAAAGAACAATCACTTCCAAAACCGCCACTGTTGACTGAGCCCAAGCCAATCCATACGCGCCCATTTTCAAGACCATTGATAAAACAATTGCTAAAATGATGTTCAAAGTAATCGAGAAAATTGAAATATACAGTGGAGTTTTTGTGTCTTGGCGGGCGTAAAATGCTCGCGCGGCCATGTGGTAAATAGTTCGGAATAAAATTGCCACAACCAGACAGCCCAAAATTCCCGCAATCAGTTGATTGCCACCATTGCGAATAAAATGCACAACGTATCCCCTGGTAAAGAAAATCACCACCGACACCGGAAGTGCCATCCAAAAAATAATTCTCAGCAGGGAACGCAGGTCTTTTTGAAATAGGTCATTTCGACCTTCGCCCAAATGCTCAGTCAATTGAGGAAAGGCGGCATTTGAAATCGCCACGCCAATAAGATTGATCGGCATCATATGAAGAGTTAAAGCCTGCTGGTACGCCCTAACCGTTCCATCGGCCAAGCGCGAAGCCAAATTGACCTCAACCAAGCTAACCACATAATCCATTCCTTGATCGACAGAACGCGCCGGCAGTAAAGATAAAACTTTCCTAAATCCCTTATTTCGCCAATAGATTTTGAAATTGTAATCAAACCCAAGTCCAGCCAAGCCAACCGCACTGACGATCAATTGTAAAAACGATCCCAAAACCACGCCCAATGCCACGCCCATAATGCCGCCGTCAAAAATCTGCCAGCCGAATAAATTGACGCCGCCAGTAAACCACACTGTACCGATAATAATACCGACGTTATACAGCATTGGCGCCAGCGCACAGAACATAAATCGCCCGACCGCTTGCTGAATACTAGCAATCACCGCTGCAACCGCAAAAATAAACGGATTAACCGCAATCACCTGCATCATACTAACCGCCAAAGCATGACCAGACTCGCTCAGACCAGGTGCGATTAAATACTTCATCAACGGATCAGCGAAAATAATAATCAACACCGACGCCGCCATAGTTATTAGCGCCATAAAATTGATCATGCTCGAGCTAATTTGCCAAGCCGACTGCTTATTGCCCTTGACCCAGCGCTCATTAAAAACTGGAATGAACGTTACACTAAGCGCGCCAGAAACCAGCACTGCAAACATAAAATCTGGCACCATGAAAGCCGCCGTATAAGCATCTAGTCCAACCGGATATCCCGCCAGCGCTCCATTTTCGCTTGGCATGTAGGCGGAGTTAAGCAGACGATCACGGAAAAACCCCAGCAAGCTCGACAACAACGTCGAGCCCGCCAGAATCGTAGCAGCCAATTTCACATTAAGCCGCTGATTTATTTTCGTAACTGTACTACGAACGCGCCCCATAGTATTTTACGAATGCAGTTTAGCTTCTTTTGGTAACTTAGTGCCTTTAAGAATCTCGTCAACCTCAGATTCTTCCAGAGTTTCTTCCTTCAATAGAGCCTCGGCCAACTTATCAAGGAACGAACGATTTTCTTTCAATACCAACATTGCACGATGTTTAGCTTCGGTAATCAATTGCGCGACTTCCTCATCAATCATCTTCGCAGTCTCATCAGAATACGGACGCTCTCTGGTCATCTTATCGAACATCAAGCCGCCATTATCTTCATGGAATACCTGATCGCGCAAGCCCTTGCCCATTCCTTGCTCAATCACCATATCACGGGCAATTTCAGTCGCTTTTCGCAAATCCGAACCAGCTCCAGTAGTAATTCCGTCATCGCCGTAAATCAATTGCTCAGCGATTCGTCCGCCCATTGCCCGAGCCAAAATATCCTTAAACTCGTAAACATTTGTATAGCTCTTATCTTCTGGCGGCAAGAACCATGTTACTCCACCGGTACCGCCACGTGGAATAATCGTAACCTTGTGGACCGGGTCAGAATCAGGCAAGACGTGACCAACAATTGCGTGGCCAGCTTCGTGATAAGCAGTCAATTCTTTCTCGTGATCGTTCATTATCTTAGTCTTGCGCTCTGGACCAATTGCCACACGCTCAAACGCCTCAGTTAATTCGTCATTTGAGATCTTCTTCTTGTTGCGACGAGCGGCAATAATTGCAGCTTCATTAGCCATATTTGCCAAATCCGCACCAGACGAGCCAGCAGTTTTTGCCGCCAATTTATCAAGATCAACAGTTTCATCAGTTGGCTTTTTCTTAAAGTGAACCTTCAGAATTGCCTCACGATCTTTACGTTCTGGCAATGTAATATTCACACGTCTGTCAAATCGTCCAGGGCGAAGCAAAGCCGGATCCAAAACATCCGCTCGGTTGGTTGCCGCCAAAACAATAACATTCGTTTCGCCATCAAAACCGTCCATCTCCACCAAAATCTGGTTCAGAGTTTGCTCGCGTTCATCATGACCACCACCCATACCGGAGCCACGCTTACGACCCACGGCATCAATCTCATCGATAAAGATAATACATGGAGCATTTTTCTTAGCCTTAGAAAATAGGTCTCGCACTCGGCTAGCACCAACACCGACAAACATCTCCACGAATTCAGAACCAGAAATTGAGAAGAATGGCACACCAGCCTCGCCAGCAACAGCTCGAGCTAACATCGTCTTACCCGTACCAGGATTACCGACTAACAACACACCTTTTGGAATCTTTGCGCCCAAATCTTTATATTTCTTCGGGTGCTTAAGAAAATCAACAACTTCCTGCAAATCTTGCTTGGCGTTATCATTTCCAGCGATATCCGTAAACAGAACCTTTTCCTTGTCTTGTCCATAAAGGCGAGCCTTACTCTTGCCGAATCCCATAGCTTGATTATTTTGACCCTGAGCTTGGCGCATCATAAACATGAAGAACACCACGATAATCAGCACAGGCACAACCATAACCGCCAGGTTCCACATAGTTTCGCCGGTTGTGGATGGTGGAATAACTTTCACCTCAACCTTAGCATCCTTGTTCAAGCCCTGCTCATAAATGCTACTAGACTCCTTGACTGAATGCTCGGTAGGTTTTGATTGATCCTTTGGAGTAATCTTAATATCGTTTCCTTGAATCTCCAATTGAGCAATTTTACCGTCATTTGCTCGACGCACTACATCAGATAATGCTACATCTTTAAGATTTGACGCAGGGAAGAGTGTTGCGTAAAAAATTAACGCTACAAAAATTATAATTGCCCAAAACAATCCAAATCGTAAAATTTGACTTATTCTATTCTTTCCATTTCTTTGAGGCATCTTAACAGCCATTCTCAACTAATCCTTTCGCCTATACTAATCAAACTCTCTTTATTATAACACTTCTTAGCGTCAATTTCATCACAATGCCGCCGCCAACTTGCCAGCAAGAGCCAGCTCTTCCAGTTTTTATAGCAATTAGCATACGCTCCAATTGAGAACCCAGTAACGACACATCATAATGCCGTAAAACGTAATAATATAGCAATTCTTGTGCGACATTATCATCTATCATCGTCAAAAAATACCGACTCAGGACTTCTCCATCAAACTTCTCTATTTCCTGCTCAATTTCCCCTCTTAATCCTCTCTGTTTTCGCCACGCCTCATACACTCCAAGTTTCTGATATTCATCAAGCTCACGATTTATCTTGCGCCTAAATTTATTTCTCTGATACAAGTCGCTTTGATTTGTCTCATCTTCACACCATTCCAATTTCTGACGAATCGCATATTCATAAATTCTCTGCTTCGTCCAGCCATTTATCGGCCTAACTATTTGACTATCGCTCATCCCCGCCAAACCTCGCCACCTGGAGCCACGCTTAAGGTTCATCGCTACAGTTTCAATAATGTCATCTCGATGGTGCGCTGTCACTATCACACCATCAAAATCCGTCGCCACGCCACGCAAAAATTCATACCGTCTTTGACGCGCCAATTCTTCACTAGCATCAGCCCCCAGCTTTTCGCGCCGACAAACAAATTGTATTTTATATCTATCGGCTAAAGCCTCGACAAATCTAGCATCGCTCGCCGAATCCTCACGAATTCCGTGGTCAAAATGAGCGACCACCAAATCTTTTTCCGTTCGCGACATCAAATCCAGCAAAACTACCGAATCAATCCCACCACTGACTGCGATAATATATCTCACATGTCCATTATCTCACAATTTACCTAAAACGTATTTGGCAAATTTTATACTATCTGTTACAATCAATGCAGTGTGGCACCGTAGCTCAGCTGGTTAGAGCGCAGGACTCATAAGCCTGAGGTCGGTGGTTCGGGTCCACCCGGTGCTACCAGAAATTATCTTTCCTCGTCAATACGACGGGGAATTTTTTATAGATACTGAATTAAATTAGCTCAAGCTCTTCAGATTGAACGCCATCCAAAGCAGCCAATCGTCGCGACACAAAGCTATCCAATTCCCATGAATTACGCTGACGCTCCCACGTTGCTAAATCCTTTTTTCGGGTTACTTCTAAAAATTCAGCTAATTCACTGGTGTTGATTTCCATATTTTTTCCTTTTTTTATGTTAATTATTTAACTGTTTTTATACTATCATAAATTTGACAAAAAAGCAATACCTTTTTCGGTCATTATTTACCTTTTCATTCCGCTTGTGGTACACTGGTAGGGAAGGATTTATACACAAAAATGACCCCCGTAACAATCTCGTCACTGGCCACCATAATTTTTGCAGCGATTATTCACGCTAGTTTTCAGCTTAGCGTCAGTGTTTTAACGTTACTTAGCGGACATTCAATTGGCAAAAAAACCGCCCAGAGAAAAATTTTTCGTATGAGCAACAGTTTTGTACTTGGAGTCGCAATAATTACCTTGTTACTTATCAGCTCAATTTCCTATTTCTTATCACTATTCATCCACCATGCCACCAGCGCAGAGCAACTCGTTGCCGCCGCCTCTTCAGGGATGATGTTTGGCTTAGGAATCGCAATTTGGGCATTCTACTTTCGACGACAACCAGGAACTTCGTTATGGCTTCCGCGTAATTTTGCGGAATATTTAAACAAGCGCACCAAAAAAACCAAAAATTCCATAGAAAGCTTTGCCCTGGGAATAATTAGCGTTATTGCAGAAATTGTATTCATCATCGCGCCAATTATCGCCGCCAGTCTGGCTATTATCACCCTACCAAACCCCTTCTTGCAAATCATCAGCATAGCAATCTACGTCATCGTGTCCACACTGCCGTTGTTTGTCGTTATCGTCTTGATCGGCAGCGGACGCAGCATCTCTAATTTACAACGTTGGAGAGAAGATCATAAGAGATTTTTGCAATTCGCCAGCGGTGGTAGCCTACTAATTTTGGCGGCATTCCTATTTGTCGACCGCGTTATTGGTGTCGTTAGCTACGGAGGCAATTTATGGTAAAGCCAGGTCAAATTGACGTCATCAAGCAAGGAAAGCGACCACCAGAGGAGTTTAGTCCGGACAAGCTCCATAATTCCATAATTGCCACCTGCTTAAGCGTTCGTACGCCAGAAGGTCAAGCTCAAGACATCGCAAAAACCGTCACTTTGGGCGTTATGAATTGGTGTGAAACTCACCCAGAAATAACCTCTGCCGATATCCGCCGACAAGCACAACGCATTATGAAAACCCTACATCCTGACGCGGCTTATTTATATAAAAATTATAAAACCATAATTTAGGAGATTTGATGTCGCAAAAACCAACTTTTGACTATGATTATATCGTAATTGGTAGTGGCGCTGGTGGCTCACCCGCAGCTAGCATATTAGCAAGCGCTGGAAAAAAAGTTGCTGTTGTAGAAAAATCAACATTCGGCGGGGAATCGCCAAACTGGGGAGATGTACCAACTGGATTCTTAACTCATGCTCTTAACGTTTATCAAACAGCCAAAGATGCCGCTAAGTTTGGGTTGCGCACTAACTCGGTTGGGTATAATTACCCTTCTCTACTCTCCTGGAAAGACAAAGTTGTAAAGAGAACTGGAGCTGGCGGCAATCGCTATTATTACGAAAAGCAAGGCATTAGTGTTTTTGCTGGCAATGCACATTTCTTGAGTCCGAACGAAATAGCCATCAATCGAAGACACTTGTCTGCTCGCAAATTTCTCATTGCAACTGGATCTGATTGGCAAATTCCAGAAATACCTGGGTTAAGCGCCGTTTCTTACCACACTCCAAAAACTATTTTTAGCTTAAAGCGCCCACCAAAAACCATGTTCATTGTTGGTGCGGGAGCTACAGCACTAGAATTGGCACATATCTTCTCCACCCTGGGAATAAAAGTTTACGTAGCAGAGAAATCGTCCAGAATATTATCAACATTTGACCCAGAAGTCAGCACTTTGGTTACGAATGACGCAAAAAATCGCAATATTTCAATCTTAGCTCGCACTAAGATTATCGCTATACAAAAATCGTCTATACAAAAACGTGTCACTTTCCTGCAGGGGCGAATAGAAAAATCTGTACGTGTTGATGCGATTCTAATTGCCGACCAACAATTGCCTGCAATGGATTTAGGTTTAGAAAACGCCGGCGTAAAATATACCGAAAATGGTATTTTGGTTAATTCTTACCTGCAGACTTCCGCTCGGCATATTTTTGCCGCAGGAAATGTAACTGACGCCAATATCCAAACTCACACAGCTTTAGCACAGAGTCGTATTGCGGCTCATAATTTGCTACATAATAATAAGATTAAATTCAATGATTCCCCACGCCTACAAGTTGCATTCACTCAGCCAGAAATAGCTCAAATTGGAATGAATGAATATGATTGTAAGGCGAAAGGAATAAGCGCAAAAATAGCAATTGTTCCGCTCACGACTACCGTACGCAGCAATATTACCGACCAGCGAATAGGTTTTGTGAAATTGATCGTTGACAAGAAGCGAGTTGTCGTAGGCGGAACAATCGTCGGACCGCACGCTAGCGATATGGCAGCCGAGTTAGCCCTAGCTGTTCGACATAAAATTACCAGCGAAGAACTAGCGTCCACGCCGCATTGTTTCACTTCTTGGTCAGAAGCTGTGCGAATTGCCGCTGGAAAACTTCTATAATTACCTCTGATGCGCTATAATAAGTCTCACGGGGGCGTAGCTCAGGGGTTAGAGCAGTCGGCTCATAACCGATTGGTCGCTGGTTCGATCCCAGCCGCCCCCACCACAAACTATATAACTTGGCGTTTTTGCCATTTTTTAATAGCAAATTTGCAATCATAAATTATAGTACCCGATATATTTATCGGCCTGATTTTATACACGAGGCTTAAGTATAAGCCATAATATTAATATAGTTACAGCAGATATAGTCAACATCTTGATAGATAAGCTTATGCGTGCTAGCCAATATAGCCTAGTATTCAACCCCGCCGCGCCAAAAACTATAGACAATCCCGACAGAGGAAAGCCCACTGTAAAATAATAAAAAAAGATAAGCCCCCAAACTGCACCTCGACCATTCTCTTGGGTGTCACCGCCAGATGCCATAAAGCAATAAGCCCAGAGAATTACAGGAATCATGGAGCATACCATAGACAGAACAGCCCATACACTACGCGACTTAAGCTTAACTCTCCCCAAATAAGAGTGCTTTGCAGCAAAAGTACCCCACGCACTGTCTTCCATATGCCGACTAATCGATTTCAAGCCGCCATTTTGATTATTACTTACACTCCACGATTGACTACTTTCCTGTGTTGCCGCAAGATTGTCTGTTTGATTGTCGTTTTTCATTGCTTTGTCACCTCCATTCATAACCCATATTATAACATGTATATTTTAAGCATAAGATGAATATTTTTACCATTCCTGCTACAATATTATGTGGTAGATATTAAATTTGCAAAAATGAACAAATTAAAACTCAAACGATTAATTTACAGAATACAGCACGACTATTTGACCCTAAATAATGTCGTTATTGCTGCTGCGATTTTAATTGCTATGAGTTGGGCTTGGGGCTCCATTGAATCAATGCAAAAAAATTACGAATTGCAACGCTCTATTGACAACAAACGCCAGCAAGTGGAAATAGAAAAACTGCAAGTCGCCTTGCTGGAATACGAATCAAAATATTATCAAAGCGAAGAGTATCAAGAATTGACTATTAGACAGCGCACAGGAAAAGGTCTACCTGGCGAAAAACAGCTCATCACCCAATCTTTCGAAAGCGCCACGCCTGCCCAAAAACTTGCGTCGAGCGCGAAACGGACTGACAGCAACTTCCAGCAGTGGATGAACTTTCTATTTGGCGGTAATAGTCATAAACACTAAGGTATTGCAATTATCACGTTAAGCTGATATCATAATTATGTATCGCGGGGTAGAGCAGCCTGGTAGCTCGTTTGGCTCATAACCAAAAGGTCGTAGGTTCAAATCCTACCCCCGCCACCAAGAAAGACTTTTCAGCTTCTGGAAGGTCTTTTTTGTTTGTAGCTAATCTGTAAAGTACGCTGATTTCAGGAGTGTAAACATTTTCGTTTTCATCAACCCAGAATCCAGCAGGAATTAGCAATTGTTTACACTGTAGCAGCTTTAATAAAATTTTATTCACCAAGACATAGCAACGCAAGGATATGTAGTTGCTCACGACTCAATGCATCACTATGATATTTCTTTAGATATGCTAGATGTTTTTTGCGTTGGGCAGGATTTAGCCTCTTAAAATCATTTAGTACTGTTTGCCACGCTTCTTCGTCATCTCGTTTTCGTTGTCTTTCTTGATTGTCTAGCAAATGTTTGAAATGAGCTACTTCCATTTGCGCCAAGAAACCCTCCACTTTATTATCTGGAACAGTATCAAGTTCTTGCTTTGCCTTTAATAACCCTTCGCTTCCTCCATACGCTTGCACTATATCACATATAAAATCAAGCTCTTCGTTTGTATAGTCCGTGACATTGAATGCCACGGCTCGCTTAACGATGGAATCTTTTAACATACTTCTTGAATCGTTTATTCTATCATTTATCTTTTTCTGCTCCTCCTCCTTTTTCTTATCCTCGGAGCGTGTAATAAAATATCCTACGATAGCAATAAATATTCCAAATGCGATTGCTGATTGCATTGAGCACCTTTCTTTATTTTGGTGTCAAATAAAAAAACGACACCGTACTAGGTGTCTAAGCCATTTATCCACACTCAAAGCCCTAAAGCCTAAATGTTTTGCACGGTGCCGTTTTTAAGGCTTTCCGCGCAAATAAAGCACTCAAACTTGAGCATGATTAATGGCTTAGACTGTTTCATTATACAACAATCCAAGCACAAAAAGTAGCAGCACCTAGCATGACTTACTTTGACAAAAGATGATTCTAGGTTTTATCACTCAAGGCGAGATAACTCTGCTTCAAGCTTACGAGATTCTTCGTCAAGGTGAGCCTGAGCAGAGTCTTTATCGTCATAGAATTCTGATTTTGTTTCAACATAATTCCCCAAACCGAAGGGTTTATAATAGATAATTTGATATCGCTTATCATCTAACTTCCACAGCTCAAGTGAGGTGTATAGGTCGTGCTTTATTGCTCCACTCAGCCCTAGCTTATGTCGTAAATACCACTCGCTAATCAGCGTTCCTTTGGGGATATTCGAGTGGTGGTTAGTTCCTTCTTTGGCGACTTTACCATTCTCAATAAGCGCCGCTAGGAATATTCCTCTTTCGCTTGGGTTAATATCCTTGTAGCTGAACTCTTTTGTGGCTAGCAGCTGCTGAGCGGTTTCTAATGTTGTTTTGTTCATATGGTCACTCTCCTCATGATTTGTATTAAGTTACATCTTCCTCAAACCGTGTATACAGGACAGGGCAATCGTCCATTGCGGCTAGTTTATCCGCTAGTTCAATAATATCATTCCCTTGATAAACATCACGCCGCCATTCGTTCGGTATTGCATTAATCCCATAGTATGCACCAGCTAACTGCCCATACACTGCCATGGTCGTATCGACGTCGCCACCTAGGCACATAACTGCTAACATTCCATCCTCAAATGTGCCATAGCTCATAAAACCCCATAAAGCTATCTGGAGTGTGTATACGACATAACCTGGCTTGTTTTTGAGCTTATCCGTCTCGGCTCTCTCTTTTAGCTTGTTCAGCAGCTGGTCGTAGTGTGCGCCGGTACTATACTTACTAACATCTATAATATCTGTTTTGTCTTTTAGATGGATAGCGTTGTGTAGTATGGCAGCAAATACTTCAGCAGCAGCTTCAGCCTCATAGGAGTAATGCGTTTCTCTAGCAGAGACTTGAGCAAGTCGTATCACGTCACGAACATCTCGTTTGCCGTAGGCAGCTATCACGACTGGTGCGAGACGCATTACAACGCCGTTGCCAGCACCATCGCTCCGATTCATCGTTTTGTGAACAATAGCGTAACCGCTAGCGTACATATCCAGCATGAGAAGCGTCTGCATGCCGATACCCTCGCCATAATCAAAATACGAGCGGTAGCCCTCTGATTGCCATTTGCAATACTTATCCATAACGTTCCAAGAATCATAGCCGCCACACTCTAGCAAGCTATCTGCTAAACATAATGCCTTAGAAGTATCGTCTGTCCAGATACCACGAGGAAAGTGTGCTTCATCGTGCATATGACGCAATTCTTCTATACGACCAACGATCTCATCACTTGTGTAGCCGTGTTCGATAGGCGCACCGAGGGCGTCGCCTATAGCTAAGCCGAGTAACATACCCTGGAGCTGTGCTTGAGAGTTTTTCTTCATTATTTTGATTATATCGTCAATCTCCTAAATAAGCGACCTCAATTAGCCCTTTGTGGCAATCTTAGTCTAACCCAACCGCGACATTTAGTGCTGATTTATGAATTTATCAGGCTGGATAACGTAAAAAGTAGTCAAGAGGATAATTTATTGATATTAACACATTCTGTTACGATATACTTTAATGGCGGTGGCTATCTTTATTGAAGGAGTGGTCGCCTCTATTAAGCGTCTCCAGCTCAGAACCTCGCTACAGATATGGTTCCAATGTAGATGCACTTGGACCACCAAGAAAAATCCGCCTCAGGTGGCTTTTTCTTTAGTATTTGCTACTATCACTAGCATACCGCCCACCACGACTACCAACTCTTACATGTGAACACTCTTTACCTGGTTCTATATACCTACAACAATCGCCGCAGAAAAATCCTTGCACAGACTTTTTGCCAACTTCTCTAGGTGAAGACACCCTCTTGATAAGATTTCCAATCTCTTTTGGATCATCCACAGGAAGGTCCATTTTTCGCCTTGCGTCGTCATAAGAACATCCCGTAGTGTCAACAATATAATCGAGCTCGACTTCCTGTTCAGGAGTTAACTCATAATTCATATTAGCCTCAACTGACGGACCTTCTTTTTGTGTCATAAGCACATTATACCACAATATCCACAAATAATCAACCCCACAAAAAAACTCCCCTGCTTTTTACAGAGG
>CAUTWT010000011.1:0-14233 GCA_963542525.1 uncultured Candidatus Saccharibacteria bacterium
ATTCGGTGCGGAATGCCGGCATATTTCAATCGACGATATTCACGAGCCGTGTCCAATAGCAAGCGAATCTCTTCAGCGGTGTAGTCGCCTAAAGTCAGTAGCGATCGTCCTTTCAAACTCTGAGCCATTAGAATACATCCTCTCGTACTAGCGGCATACTCATACAGCGTGGACCGCCACGACCGCGTCCAAGCTCAGCACCACTAATTTCAATAACTTCGATACCGTTTTCGCGCAATTTCTGGTTAGTTACGTAGTTGCGATCATAAGTCACCACAACACCCGGCGCAATCGCCAAAGTGTTTGAGCCATCGTTCCATTGCTCACGAGCAGCAGCAATCGGATCGCCACCACCACACTCAATCAACGTAACACTTGGCAAACCCAGTGCAACTCTCAGAACGTGCTCCAAATCTGTTTCGTGTGTAATTCGTGGGAATGGCTGACCTTCAACCTTCTCCAAAATGAAACAATTCATCCTGCCGCCGTGGTCGCGAATTTCTGGGTGAATCGTAAACTTATCACGATCAATCATTGTAAACACCGTATCAAGGTGCATAAAGGCGTGAGATTTTGGAATTTCCATAGCGATGACTTTCTCGAATTTCGAGCCAGCAAACAATTTCGTTGCCATCTTTTCAATTGCCTCAGCAGTTGTTCGCTCTGAAACACCAATTGCCATAACCTTATCGCTTAATACTAATTCGTCACCACCTTCCATCGAGAATTTCTCTGTGCGGTTGTACCAAACTGGCGCACGATTAGCAAAACGTGGATGGTGGTCGATGATGTAGCGCATAAATAGCGACTCACGACGACGAGCCGTCCAGTGCATCTTATTGATTGTCAAACCATTACCAATTGCGGCAGCTGGGTCGCGCGTAAAGTATAGATTTGGCATTGGATCGAGATAGAACGGATAATGATTTTTCTCGATCATATTGTGCAACTGCTGATGCTGATCTGGAGGCAAAGTAATTTCATCCTTGCGAACACCAGCCATAATCTTGCGGATCATAGCGTGAGTTGGCAAGTCCAACAAGAATTGACGCAATGTTTGAGTAACGCGGCGCGAATCCTGCTTAGAAGCAGCCAACATTTCATCGACAAATTGTTCACGCAATTGATCTGTGCTAATTGCCTCGGCGACCAATTGATCCAGATACAAAACTTCGATTCCACGACTTCTCAATACTTCCGCAAAAGCATCGTGTTCAGCCTGAGCCACTTTCAGATATGGAATATCGTCAAATAAAAGATCGGTCAGATAGTCTGGCGTCAAATTTTCCAGTTCTTCACCTGGCCGATGCAATAGAACGGTCTTAAGTTTTCCTATTTCAGACGTGATGTGAATTGGTTCGTCCATCACAACCCTCCCCTGTTTATATTAGTGATGTTTTAATTGTAACACGTTTATGTTTTTGGGCAAGAGGAGATAATTGCCAGACTAGCTTCAGTCCTGGCCACGAATTGTCGATTAACTTTCAGCCATTCATCAGTGGCTTTTGCGGCGCCCGGCAGAGCTTCATTTGCGTAATCATCGACAATAATTATTACGTCTTCATTAAACTTACTTTCACAAACCCGAAAAGAATCGACAATTGATTCGTAAAAATCGCCATCAAAAAACGCAAACATAATATTTTCCGGCACATCATCAGAAGTAAAATCAGAAAACCAGCCTTTGTGAATAATCGGCGACTTCAATCCTGCTTTCTTAAAATTCTGGACAAACGTCTTACGCGGCGCTAATAACTCGCCAGCCTTAAATTGATCACCCGCGGCGCTATTATCCTTCTGGGTTTTTTCTGGCAATCCCGCAAACGAATCGTAAACGTGAAACTCGCCCGTAAAATCATAAGCATCCAATAGTCGGCGAATAAACAAACTAGTTGTGCCGACATAACAACCAAACTCCACAATATTTCCAGTGGTGCCACGACGCAAAGTTTTCTCCAACTCTCTTAAAAGCGCGCCAAGCTCTTTTATATCGACTTGGTCGGAAATGATCGGATATTTAGTGATGAGTTGGTCTGCGACATTCATGACTTAATTATAAATAGTTCGCCAAATATCGACAAATTATCAACGACGCAGCCCTATATATTTACAGTTTTATGAAGTAAACTATCAATTAGCACCTATGAATAATCACGATATTATCAAAACATTTTTACCGAAACAACTGAACATAAGACGGTTAAATTCGCTTCAATCCACATTGCGAAAATCAAACATGATTATATATGGCGAAATTCACGGCATAAAAGAAAACTCCAATATTATCTATACCTTGGTTAAAAAACTTGACATACAACGATTAGCTATTGAGGCAAGCCCCGCCGTATCCAACTTCATCAATTCAGTAAAGACCGACTCTTGCGATTTTTCCTTAGTTGATGAAGACCTTTTTGATTCGAGCATTTTATCTCTTGAAATGATAAAGACGATAGCAATTCTTCTACAGCAAAACCAACTTAAAGAACTTATTTTTATTGATACATTTTTTGATAATTTAGACGAGGACGCCATTATATCAGCAAGCCCTCAAGCGCGAGAAGAAGAGTTAGCTAAAAATATTCTCAAAATTGACGATTCTCTATTAACATTATGTATTATGGGGCAATGGCATACGCAACCTAACGTTATTAAAAATAACGAAACGCAACATAAATCAGCGCTATATCGCTTAAGGAAAATAAAGCCAAATGTGCCGTTTATTCACAATGTCTACCGACAAGGACAATTATTTAACGACGGAAAAATAATTGAACTTCCGAAAAACCCATCAATTCCGCCTTATTATGAAATTGTCCAGAAAACTGATATTGATTTCGATTTGCACACGCCAAAAGCTACAAAAATATCACTATATAAAAAGTAGCAGACAACTACTCAGCAAACTGACTATTGTAAAGCTCGGCGTAAAAACCGTTTTGCTTCAGCAGAGCTTCGTGATTGCCCTGCTCGATGATATTCCCGTCCTTAACCACCAAAATTAAATCAGCGTCACGAATCGTACTTAAACGATGAGCGATAACAAAACTAGTTTTTCCCTGCATCAACTTCTCCATGGCTTTTTGGATAAGGACTTCGGTGCGCGTATCAACCGAGCTTGTCGCTTCATCCAGAATCAGCATTGGCGCCTTTTCTAGCATCGCCCTGGCAATTGTCAGCAACTGCTTTTCTCCCTGGGAAATGTTAGCAGCCTCCTCGCCCAAGACCATATCATATCCACCCGGCAGCGACCTCACAAAATGATCAACATGCGCTTCCTCGGCGGTTTTTATCATTTCTTCCTCGGTAGCTTTTGGATTGCCATACATCAAATTCTGACGAATCGTGCCATTAAACAGCCACGTATCCTGCAGCACCATGCCAAACATTTGACGCACATCGCTACGTTTCATTTTACGAATATCCACGCCGTCAATTTTAATCGAACCGCTATTAATCTCATAAAATCGCATCAACAAATTAACCAGCGTCGTTTTACCGGCACCGGTCGGACCGACAATCGCCACGCGCTGACCCGGTTTAATGTGCGCCGACAAACCTTTGATGATAGCTTGGTCTGGCTTATAACCAAAGACGACGTTGTCGAATTCAACTTCGCCTTTTATGTCGGACAATTTTATCAAGTTATTCGACTCAATCGCTTCTTCTGGCTCGTCCAAAAACTCAAACACTCGCTCGGCGGCAGCAGCTGTCGATTGCAAAATATTAGCAATATTAGCAACCTGAACCAGCGGCTGATTGAACTGATCGACATACTGAATAAACGCCTGAATATCGCCGATTTTTAGTCGACCATTAATCGCCAGCCAACCACCCAAAATCGTCATAGCAACGTAGCCAATATTGCCAATAAAATTCATAATCGGATGAATCAATCCAGAAAAGAACTGAGCTTTCCAAGCACTATCCTGAAGCCGATTATTGATCTTAGAAAACTTAGCAATCGATTTTTTCTGACCATTAAAGACGCGCATCACTTGATGACCGCCATACATTTCTTCAATGTGTCCATTAAGTTCGCCAAGCTGCGTTTGCTGGCGCAAGAATTGTTTTTGCGAGCTCTTTGCGATCAGCGTAATCACGCCACCCGCCAGCGGAAGCACCAACAACGCAACTAGCGACATCTGCCAGCTAATCGAAAACATCATCGCCAAAATTCCCAGCACCGTAACCGTTGAAGTTATAATTTGCGACAAACTCTGATTTAGCGTTTGGCTAATCGTATCGACGTCATTAGTTATGCGACTAAGAACTTCGCCGTAAGTTTGCTTATCGAAATAACTCAGCGGCAAGCGATTTATTTTTTCGGACAATTGTTGTCGCATTCTGAAAGTTATGGTTTGCGTCACCTGAGTCATTATCCACGTTTGAATATAGCGAAAAATTGCACTCAACACATACATTCCGACTAGCAAAATAATTATTCGCCAAATAGCGTCAAAATGAAATTCTGGACGCCGACTAAGATCTAGCTTTTTAATCGACTCAAGTTGACTGGACGGAATCTGTTTTTCAATCTCCGACTTATTCGGCAATCGGTTCAAAACATCCGCGCCAGTAGTTCCCGCTGACAGAGAAACACCTTTTGGCAATTTGCTAGTAATCACCTCGTAGGCTTTCATATTGGCATAATCATCAACAATTTGATTCGTCGCGCCGCCTAAAATCTTCGGGCTGGCAATCGCAAAAATCGTACTCCCAATTGCAAAAACCAACACCATCAACATTTGCCATCGAAAATCCGACAAATATTTGATCAGCTTCTTGACCGTTCCCTTGAAATCTTTAGCCTTTTCGCCAGTGCCCATTCCGCCCATCGGGCCGCCCATTCGCACTTGCTGACGTTTTTTCGTGGTTTGTCTAGACATTACAACACTCCTTTCGCAGCAATAGACATTTTCTGTAAATCGTCTTCCGAGAGTTGCGAAGCGGCAATTTCTTGATAAACTTCACAATCTTTCATCAATTCCTGATGCGTTCCCTGACCAACAATTTTTCCCTCGTTAAGCACGATAATTTTATCAGCATTCATAATCGTATTAATTCGCTGACCAACAATTAACACAGTTTTATTCTTAGTTTCCTTCGCAAGCACAGCCCGCAACTTCGCGTCCGTCTTAAAATCAAGCGCCGAAAACGAATCGTCAAAAATGTAAACATTCGACTCAACCGCAATAGCCCTCGCAATCGACAGACGCTGACGTTGACCGCCAGAAACATTACTACCGCCCTGAGCGATTTCACTTTTATAACCATTTTTTAACTCGCTAATAAATTCTTCCGCTTGGGCGATTTTGGCCGCCTTCTCGATCAACTCATCATCAGCCTCAGCGTTACCGTATTTGATATTACTAGCAACCGTCCCGCTAAACAACACGCCTTTTTGTGGCACGTAACCAATTTGACCAGACAAATCTTCCAATTTAAGATTTCTAATATCCACACCATCAAGCAAAATCTGCCCCGCCGAAACATCATAGAAACGAGGAATCAAATTTATCAGCGTTGATTTTCCCGAGCCAGTACTGCCGATAAACGCCGTTGTCTGACCAGGTTCGGCTACAAAATTAATATCCGAAAGCACCGGCAAATCCGCGTCAGGATAAGTAAACGTAACGTCCTTAAATTCAATTTTTCCCTTGGCATCTTTTGGCAATTTTTTCGGCGACTTCGGGTCAATAATTGATGGCAAAGTGTCCAAAACTTCTCCGACTCGACGCACTGATACGGCGGCTCGCGGGACCATGATAAACACCATCGACAGCAGTAAGAACGAGATTATCACCTGCATCGAGTATTCCAAAAACGCCATCATATTACCAATTTGCAAGCTACCGCTACTTATCAAATGCGCACCAAACCACACAATTGCCACGCTCGAAAAGTTCATCACTAAAGTCATGATCGGATCAAGCAACATCATCAAACGGTTCACAAATAAATTCATCTTATTCAATTCCACGTTAGCTTCTTGAAATTTTTTCTGCTCAATCTTCTCGTTATGGAACGCACGAATAACTTTCAGTCCAACCAAATTTTCCCGCGCCACCAAATTAAGTTTATCCACCAGAGTCTGCAATTTCTTAAACCCAGGTACGGCAATCGTAAATAACGCGGCGATAACCACAAACAAAACAAACACCGCCAAAGCGATAATCCAGCTTAAATCGGGCGCATTATTCATGGCTTTTTGCAGACCGCCAATTGCCATAATCGGTGCCATTAACGCCAGTCTCAGCAGCATTATTGACGTTGTTTGAATCTGCTGAATATCATTCGTTGAGCGCGTAATCAGCGACGCCGTAGAAAACTTATTAAAGTCCGCCAAAGAAAAACTTTCTATTCGTTCAAACAATTTCAATCGCAATTTCTGAGCCATTCCCGTAGCAATTCGCGCCGCCAAAAAACCCACGACAATTGAACAAAACCCACCAGCCGCCGTCACTAAAATCATCATCAAGCCATTGTTCCAAATCGCCGACATGTCTTGTTTAATAATGCCATTATTGACAATTTCCGACATTTTATCCGGCAGCCACAAATTCGCCATCACAACGCCATACGTAAATCCAATCAAGATAATAAACAGCAACCAATAGCCTCTAAAAATTCGTAAAATATGTTTCATTTATAGCCCTTTACGCCCTAAGTCCACCTTATATTATATCATTTTAGGACTAGTTGATTTCATTTCAATAATTACAATTGGACAAAAATATCTGTTAGTTTTATACTGTTTTTTAGCGTCGGGGTGTGGCGCAGCTCGGTAGCGCGCACCGTTCGGGACGGTGAGGTCGCTGGTTCAAATCCAGTCACCCCGACCATGAAATTATTGGGCGTACGTTCAGCTTAATTGAACCTCTGGCTATTAGCAATCAAAGGAGGTTTTATGCGACGAAGAGTAAACGTACGCGGAATTATTATCAATGAAAACGGCGAAATTTTCTGCCAAAAATTAACCGCAAACACCGGCAAAGGTCGTGATTTTTGGTGTACGCCGGGCGGCGGTTTGGAAATGGGCGAAAGCTTGCTGGACGGCTTGCGTCGAGAAATGATTGAAGAAACTGGCGTCAAACCAGAAATTGGTAAGCTATTATTTATACAACAATTCGCCGAATCGGGCGAGCAATCAGCGCATGGCCCGAACGAGCAATTAGAATTTTTCTTCCTCATCACCAACTGGCAAGATTACCAAAACATTGACTTAGAAAAAACTTCTCACGGTGTCGAGGAAGTGGCGGAATGCGGCTTTGTTAATCCGAAAACCACGCGAATTTTACCGAGTTATCTGACAGAGGTTAACCTGGACCAGCTGATTAACAAATTGACAGAAGTCCCAGTTCTAAGCGAATTATAGCGAGGTCACTCGGGCTATTTGGCGAAGAATTTTTTGGCACGTTCAGTTTTCGGGTGATCCATTACCTGGGCTGGCGTGCCATTTTCGATAATCTCGCCCTTATCTAAGAAAATCATCCTAGTCCCGACTTCGCGGGCAAATTTCATCTCGTGCGTAACGATTACCATCGTCATTCCCTTTTTGGCAACTTTTCTAATCACGTCCAAAACTTCACCAATCATCTCTGGGTCTAGCGCTGAAGTTGGCTCGTCAAAAAGCATAATTTTCGGCTCCATCGCTAGCGCCCGCGCAATTGCTACTCGCTGTTTTTGACCGCCAGACAAACTATTCGGCGAAGCGTCCGCTTTGTCTAATAGTCCAACATCGTCCAATAAGCTTCGCGCCAATTTTGTCGCTTTTTGATCTGAAAATTTACGCAGTTTTTTCGGAGCTAATTTAATATTTTCAATCACGCTCAAATTTGGAAACAGATTAAATTGCTGAAAAACCATGCCAATATTCTGACGCAACGCGTTCAAGTTTACGTGTGGATCAGTAATTTTCACTCCATCGACAATAATCTCGCCTGAAGTCGGCTCCTCCAGCAAGTTCAGACAACGCAAGAATGTCGACTTGCCAGAACCACTAGAACCAACCACCACGACAATCTCGCCCTCTTCAATTTCCACGTCAATATCGCGAAGAACTCGATTCGTGCCGAACGTTTTTTTCAAGTTTTTAACGCTGATCATCGTCATGCTTCAATTTCCTTTCTACTCGCGCCATTACTCGCGTAAAAATCGCCGTCAAAATTAAGTACATCGCCGCAGCGGCAAATAGCGATTGAAAAGCTGTCGCCGTCTGAAAACGAATATTGTCCGCGCCCCGCATAATATCATTCAGACCAATCCAACCAACAACCGAAGTTTCCTTTAATAACGCGATAAATTCACTAATCAACGCCGGCAACGAATTTCTCATTGCTTGCGGCAAAATAACTAGTCGCATTGCCTGCCAATTACTCAAGCCCAAAGACCTAGCCGCTTCCATTTGCCCCTTGTCAATACTCTGAATTCCGCCACGAATAATCTCGGCGATATACGCACCGCTATTTATCCCGAACGCCACCGCTGCCACAAAAATCTTCGGCATAAATTGATACGACCCAAAAACGACGTAATACATAATTAATAGCTGGACCAAAAGTGGCGTGCCGCGAATAATATCGACATAAATTTTTCCCAGACTAGCCAGCGGATTAAAGTTCGCGAGTCTGCTCGTTTTCATCCTGCCAAATGGTCGTAAATTCGACGTGCGCATCAGGGCGACAAGCACACCAATTGCCGATCCTAAAATCAGCGACAACACAGTCAAAACCAGCGTCACCTCTAAGCCGTGCCATAAGAATAGCCATCGACCGCCGCCAAAAATCACTTCCCAAAAATTCACGATTTAGCCTCCTCGCCAAAATATTTGCGGATCAGCTTTTCATAGCGACCATCTTTTTTCATCTTGGCAATTTCTTTATTAACCTTTTCTAAGAGGTCTTTATTGTCCTTTTTAATAGCAATCGCATAACTTTCATCGCTGAGCGCGCCCGGTAAGATTTCTAAGTCAGAAAATCCAGCCGAATATTGCTTTGCGGGAGCGTCGTCCAGAATAACCGCTTCAATTTTTCCCGAACTTAATTCCTGCAAAACACTCGGCGCGGTTTGGAACTGTGTAACTGATGCGCCAGCAATTTTAGACGCCAAAGTGTCGCCAGTCGTACCCAGCTGTACACCAATTTTTCGCCCTGGTAATTGATATTTATTGCGAATCGGACTGCCCTTTTTAACAATTATTCTCTGTGACGCCGAATAATACGAATCTGAAAACAACGCATTTTTTTCTCGCTCAGGCGTCACTGTCATTCCAGCCGCCACCATATCAATCTGTCCACTATCCAACGCCGGCAGCAACCCATCAAACGACATATCTTCGATCTTCAAATCTTTACCCAAACTTTTAGCAATTTCCCTCGCCAGATCAACATCAAAGCCAACCACTTGATTGTTATCAATATATTCAAACGGCTTAAATCCAGCATTCGTACCCATCACCAAAACATCAGTTTTTGAGCCAATTACACCATCTCGATGTAAAATATCGCCCAACATCAAACAAATCATCCCCGCAAATAAAACCAGCCCAATCCACCAACTAATTCCGAATGTGCGCGTCTTATTCTTGCCCATGCTTTTATTATACCCCTTCATCCGCAAAAAACGTAAGTGATATAATAGAATGGTGAGAAAAATTAAATTTACCAAACGTTTCTGGATTAAATCAGTATCAATCATTTTGCTTTTTTTGGCGGCATTTTGTTTGATTGCGGCACGCTATAAATATATAGTCTTTAAAAATTCGCAAATCGACGAGATAATTTTTTATTTCGTCAACGGATTAGCTGGTGGCAAATCTGACAATTTATGGTCGGCCGTCCTACAAAATCTTCCGCTGGTTTTCCTATTATTCGGCGCCTTATTAATCCCAATGTTCGACAAATCGATCTCTTTTATCAATCGCATAATCGCCTTCTGCTTGAAAAAAATCAAATCATCACGAAAACTCACTTTGCCGTTTTTGAGATTACGAAATCAAGCAATTTACTCGCTAAGTATGTTTTTAATTGCGATCGTCCTTCTAATTCAAAGCTTCGGCATCCCTAATTATATTTATGCTCTGACTCAATCGACCAAATTATACGAAGAAAATTACGTCAATCCAAAAACTGCCAAATTGACTTTCCCGGAGAAAAAGCGCAACTTAATATACATCTATTTAGAATCAATGGAAAACACTTTAGCGTCAAAGGCTAATGGCGGCAGTTCCGAAACCTCCATCATTCCAGAACTGGAAGAATTGGCGTTAAAAAATACCTCATTCTCAAACAAAGCATCCGGTGTCGGCGGCGCCTTGCCTGCAACAAACACTGGCTGGACTGTGGCGGGAATGGCTGCACAATCCGCTGGCGTCCCACTGAAAGAAAACTTGGTTGGCGGACGCGATCATAACGCCCTGGGCGAATTTAAGAGGTTTTTGCCAGGCGTTTATAGTCTTGGTGAGATTTTAGAAAAACAAGGCTATAATCAAACATTTATTATGGGTTCTGAAGCAAGTTTTGGCGGGCGCGATAAATTACTAACTCAACACGGCAACTTCAATATCGAAGATTACAATTATGCCAAACAGCATGGAAAAATTGCCGAAAACTACAACGTTTGGTGGGGCTATGAAGATAAAAAATTATTCCAATTTGCCCGCGAAGAAGTCTCGCGCTTGGCGGCGTCAGACAAGCCATTTAACTTGCAGTTATTGACCGCCGACACGCATTTTACCGATGGCTATTTGGATGAAACCTGCGCTAAAACCTTCAGTAATCAATACGATAATGTCCACGCTTGCTCCTCAAAACAAGTCGCCGCATTCGTCAATTGGGTTAAATCTCAGCCATTTTACAAAAACACCACAATTATTATTTCTGGAGACCATTTAGGCATGCAGACCTCATATTACGACGAAAAGATTGGTGGAACTAATTATCAGCGAACCATTTACAACACGTTCATAAATCCAGCCATTTCGACTAGTCATTCAAAGAATCGTCAATTCACGACATTCGATATGTATCCGTCAACTTTGGCAGCGTTGGGCGTTAAAATTGACGGCGACCGATTAGGTCTGGGCACAAATTTATTTTCTGGAAAGAAAACCCTGGTCGAGCAATATGGCGGAATTGAAAACTTAAATTCAGAACTTTCCAAACGTTCCGCTTATTACGAAAATAAGATTTTCACCAAATCCGGCAATTAGCCATTGTAGCCATTCGGATTATTGCTCTGCCAATTCCAAGCGTCGCGGCAAGCATCTTCAATTGTCAATTCTGCTCGCCAGCCTAATTCTTTTTCTGCCAATCCTGGGTCTGCATAGCACGCCGCAATATCACCTGCTCGACGTGGCGTAACTTGATATGGAACATCGCGACCAGACGCTTTCTCAAACGCCTTCACTAATTCCAAAACTGAAGTGCCACGACCAGTGCCGATATTATAGACTTTATATTCGTTCGGTCGACCCAAATTCTCCATAGCCGCCACGTGAGCCTTTGCTAAATCAACCACGTGAATATAATCGCGCACACCAGTTCCATCTGGAGTATCATAATCGTCACCAAAAACGCTCAAATGCTCTCGCTTACCAACAGCAACTTGCGACACAAACGGCAGAAGATTGTTCGGAATTCCCGAAGGATCTTCCCCGATACGACCGCTCGGATGCGCGCCAACTGGATTAAAATAGCGGAGAGACGTAAATTGCCAATTTTGATTTGTCGCAGAAATATCGCGGAGCATTTGCTCAATCATCAACTTTGTCTGACCGTATGGATTCGTGGCGGACAACGGCATATCTTCGGTAATTGGTAATCGAGCTGGGTCGCCGTAAACTGTTGCCGAACTAGAAAACACCAATTTCTTCACGTCAAACTCTTGCATCACATCAAGCAAAACCAACGTGCTTTCAAGGTTGTTTTTATAGTAAAGAAGTGCCTTTTCAACCGATTCACCAACCGCCTTCAACCCAGCAAAATGAATCACGGCGTCAATTTTCTCAGACTTAAATAATTCTGATAGTCGCTGATGATCGCATAAATCAAATTCATGAAACGGTATTGATTGACCGGTGATTTCTTCAACTCGCCTCAGACTCTCGGCGGATGAATTTGATAAATTATCGACCACCACTACGTTATGATTTGATGATAATAGTTCGATGATAGTGTGACTGCCGATATATCCAGCGCCACCAGTGACAAGAATATTCATACATTTAACATATCATAAAATGACTATTTATTTTATTAGCACTCTTGCACTGAGAGTGCTAATTTGTTATGATAACTATATCAAATTTCACCATTCTGTCTTTTGCCGGGGCGCAACAAATTAGGACTAAAAACCAAAAGGAGGATTTTATGCCACCAAACATGAATCAAGAAGAAACAACTAAACCACTCGAAAAATTTGGTACAGATATAACGGCATTGGCGCGAGAAGGCAAACTCGATCCAGTGATCGGTCGAGATGAAGAGATTCGACGCACTATGCAGATTTTAAGTCGCCGCACTAAAAATAATCCCGTTCTCATTGGTGAGCCGGGAGTTGGTAAAACCGCAATTGTTGAGGCGCTGGCACAGCGAATTGTCAAAGGCAACGTTCCTGCTTCACTAAAGGACAAGCGACTAATTTCCCTAGAAATTTCCAGTCTTCTGGCAGGCGCTAGTTTTCGTGGACAATTTGAAGATCGATTGAAAGCCGTTCTGAAAGAAGTAGAAGATGCGGCCGGTGAGATTATTCTTTTTGTCGATGAAATTCACACCATGGTTGGCGCTGGAAAAAGCGAAGGCAGCATGGATGCGGGAAATATGTTAAAGCCAGCGCTGGCTCGCGGAAAATTGCACATGATTGGCGCGACGACCCTCGCTGAATATCGCCAATATGTCGAAAAAGATGCCGCCTTAGAACGAAGGTTCCAACCAGTTTACGTTGGCGAACCAAGCTTTGACGACACTGTCGCTATCTTGCGCGGATTGAAGGAAAAATACGAAATTCATCACGGAGTAAAAATCGCTGATGACGCAATCGTGGCAGCCGCCAGATTATCCACTAGATATTTACCCGACCGATTCTTGCCAGACAAAGCAGTCGACTTGCTTGACGAAGCGACCAGCTCACTTAAAATGCAGTTAGAAAGTGTGCCAATTGCGCTGGATCGATTGAACAATAGACGCTTGCAATTGGAAATCGAGGAAGCGGCGCTGAAAAAGGACAAATCCGACCACGCCAATATTCGCAAAGATGAAATCAAGGAGCAAATTGCCGAGATTCGCGCAAAAGCCGAAGTGATTGATAAAAAATGGCAGCACGAAAAAGACATTTTGCAAACCGTCAACACGACTACCGAAAAAATGGACAATCTGCGCTCACAATTAGAAATTGCTGAACGCGACGCAGATTTAGCCACCGCCAGCCGCATTAAATATGGCGATTTACCGGAGCTAGAGAAAAAATTAGCAAGCGCCCGCGAGGAGCTAGCGGCAATTCCAACTCACGACCGATTACTCCGCGAAGAAGTTACGCCTGACGATATCGCTGGCGTGGTGGCGCGCTGGACTGGAATTCCAGTGGAGCGATTGATGGAAAGCGAATCCAGCAAATTGACCAAATTGGAAGAATCGATCAGCCGCCAAGTCATCGGGCAAGATCGCGCTGTAGCAGCCGTAGCAAGCGCCATCCGTAGGTCACGCGCTGGACTCGGCGACGTTAATCGACCGATTGGCTCATTCCTATTCCTCGGACCTACTGGCGTAGGAAAAACAGAAGTCGCGCGCAGTTTGTGTCGTGAATTATTCGACGACGAGCACGCCATGATTCGAATTGACATGAGCGAATATATGGAGCGCCACGCCGTAGCCAGATTGATCGGTTCGCCTCCAGGATATGTCGGCTACGATCAGGGCGGTCAATTGACGGAAGCCGTTAGACGACGTCCGTATAGCGTGGTTTTGTTTGACGAAATCGAAAAAGCACATCCCGACGTGTTTAACGTTCTATTGCAAGTTTTGGACGACGGTCGATTGACGGACGGGCAAGGACGAACGATTGACTTTAGCAACACCATTATCATCATGACCAGCAACGTCGGATCGCAAATGATTATGGACTACACGGGCGACAACATTAGCTCGCTCGATAATCAAATTTTAGAAACACTTCGTGGTCATTTCCGCCCAGAATTCTTAAACCGAATTGACGACATCGTGATTTTTGATCGCATTCA
>CAUTWT010000012.1:0-11273 GCA_963542525.1 uncultured Candidatus Saccharibacteria bacterium
TTTTTCGGCAATGGCTGACTAGCCACGACCTCAGCTTGCGGCGTAGACATCACAAAACCCCACTCGCCAAATGATGGCACATTGACCGAAAACGCCGTCACATATCGCTCTGGATGAGATGATTTGACGGTGTTTGCTACCATATAAAAAGCGTGCGGAGAGAAGAACGAAGATGTCGCCTGAGTTACCATAGCTCCGCGCTCCGTTAAAATATTGCCAATTTGACGATATAATTGCTCGGAATACAACTTAGCTAATTTTTCATTCGACGGATCCACCAGATCAATCAGCACGACATCATATTTATCTCTGGTAGAGAAGGCAAACTGAAAAGCGTCTTGATTGACAACGGAAACGCGCGGATTATGCAGAGAGCGCTGATTTATATCGGTGAGAAGATGATTAGTTTTCGCCAGATTAGTCATCACCTCATCGATATCAACCAACGTAATATGCTCAACGCTGGGATATTTCAAAACATCCCGAGCCAACAACCCATCGCCGCCGCCCATAATCAGCACGCGCTTCGGATTGGCGACTGAAGACAGAGCGGAAGTAGACAATGTTTCGTGATAACGCACTTCGTCAAGGCTGGAAAACTGCAGATTACGATTCAAAAACAACCTGGTGTCATTTTTATATCTCGTCAGGACAATTTTCTGATACGGCGTCTGCTGCTGCCACATCACCGGATCTTTATACGTTCGTTTGTCAATTCCGTGTTCAATTTCTGTCGCAAAAATGAAAAATCCCACCAGCAACATTGTCGCAATAACACTAATTGTCATCACAATTTTCGACGCTTTCATTTGCTTAAGAATCAGAACCGCAACGCCAATATTCAGTGCCGCCACCAGATACGCGCTACGCATTAAACCAAGATACGGAAGCATAACGAGCGGGAATAATAGCGACGCAATTAACGCCCCAAAATAATCGAGCGCCAAAATCTTACTAAACAATTTCACCGAAGACGTGCGCCCGAATTCCTGAAACATCTTCATTAAAAGCGGAATTTCCAGCCCGATACAAACACCAATCGCCAGACTTATGACGGCAAAGATTAGCCAATGCGAACGCGTAAAAACGAATCCCAAATACATCAGCATCACCGAATTTCCGCCAATTAGCCCCAGAATAATTTCGTTCGTTGCGAAGCTGGTCGCTGGATGAAGCTTGATGTAATTGACCAGCAGCGAGCCAATTCCCATACCAAACAGCGTCACGCCCGTCGCCAAGCTGAAACTCAAAATCGAATCACCCACCAGATATGACGCAGCTGCGCCTAAAATCAGCTCGTAAATAATTCCGCCAATTGCTACTAAAATCGCCGCCGCAAATAAAGCAACCTGCTCCCGTTTTTTCGTACTTGATCGTGACATTATAACTCCTTTTATTTACCAAGCCCGCCACTACTGCCGCCGTAAACGCTGCGCGATCCGCCGTGACCTCCGCCATTACTGCCGTCGGAATTATTGTCAAAGATGAACGCAAACAAAATAATAGCGATAAATATGGCAATGACTATAATCGTCGTCCAGTCAATCGGCTTAATGGTCCTGCCGAACATTTCCTTCTGTTCTTTGTCGCTCAACTGAACCTTGCGATAAGCGTCGTACTCGCGATTATTATACTTCTCAATCGTGATCAACTGACGGTTTTTCGGCGCGCTAGTATCTTTCAAAGTAGCGTACGCCATCAGTTCTTTCGGGAAAACTTGATACGTGTTTTTGCCCTTGATATTCATAATTTCACCAATTCCAACCTCGTCAACCACCACAACATGATCCTTGCCGTCCTGTTCAGAAACGGTGAATGATTGACCCTTTTCCAATTGCGTTGGATCAATTGCCTGAGTAAAACGAATCGGCTCGTACAGAGAAACGGTTTGATCGCTGTGATCATATTCCACCCAGCTATCATAATCAGCCAGCCCGGTAATCTCCCACTCTTCCCAGTAGTAAAATCGCTTATCTTTCTTATCCCATTCGCGAAAAAGCAAACAGCCGACAACTCGTAAATTAGTTTTCTTTCCAGTCAATATTTGGTTGATTTTAAGTCGCGCCTTGGTTCGTTTCATATTACAATGCCATCTCTTTCATAATTATATTTTTCGCGCCCAACACCCGCGCAACCAACTCTTTTATTTGTTGCAATTTATCATCATCCAGCATTTTACAAGTTGTCATCGCTATATATGCCACGCCGCTTTCCGGCCACGTATGAATAGCGATATGTGATTCTGACAAAAGCAGGGCAGCGCTGATTCCTTGCGGAGAAAATTGATGCGTTACCGATTCCAAAGAATGCAAGCCCGCCAATTCCGTAACATTTCTTAACAATTTCTGCAACTCATCCGCGTCATTAAGTAAAGCAGAATCAACTTCGCTCACTTTTATGGTTATAGATTGGACCGCGGCATGCATATTATAGTAATTATATCACCTCTGGAGCGTCAGGAGTAAAGGCGAAACGTGACTCTTAGGGAATATCGATATTTAGATTGTTAGGGCATTGCGACCAAATAATACAGAAAAAATCCCCGAATCCCATTATCGGGATTTAAGTGGGGATTTTTCTGGAAACACCCCCTCAGAGGATGAACCTCTTAAGGGAGGGGATATTAATAGCTCCACTATAGCAAACAATCCTCAAGATATCAATGATTAATAGCCTGTAAATTTCTTAGAAGACAGACAACAGGGCGAGATACTCTTTATGAAGGTAATGTGCGAAGCCAAGAAAAAAAGCCGCCCAGGCGAAACTGGCGGATACAATACGGCTACAATAGCTGATTTTAATGGGAATATAAGCTTAAAGAACATTTCACCAAGAAGAGAAGGAGAAATAAAAAATCTCTCCCAACAACGAGAAGAGATTTCGAGAGCTTCGGATGGGGGCGCAAATGTTGTTCCATCATCCACCAATAGCGATAGCTATGTCGGCGGCGCGCCAGTTTCCGCCGGTCGGAGCTCTGATGGTGTCAATATAGCACAAGAAGTCCAGAATGTCAATGATGAGAATGATCACACCACAACAAGAAAAGCCCCTGTGTCGCCAGGGGAACTTATCGAACCTGGTTATAACGGTGAAGTATCACTAAAATCTGCATATAAAAAAACCGCTAGCCAATTCACTAGCGGACGTTGAGCGTAACGTGGTTTCGGGCGAATCCGCTCAGATAACTCCGAACGAAGACGCCCGTTTAGCACCAAACAATCGTTCGATTGAAGTTGCCGATAGGCAGCTCGCTGACAACTTTACAGGTGCTACGACTGATTATAGTGTAGCAAATAACAGTAGAAATGTCAATGAAGACGTTAAATACAAGCTCAATCCAGAGCATGAAGCCCAGGTGATAGCTTATAACGAGCATATAACACGTTTACGACAACGTGAAGAATACTTGCGTGGTCTAAAACGCTCCAGCCATGATTAACCTACGTAAAGCTCAAGAGCAGGCTATATACGCTAGAGATCATATCGGTGAGGTAGATAAATTAGGCAATGTGTTAGCTTATGATATTTCAGGCATAAGAAAATCGACTGGGCGCGGACTCGATGGTTCCGCTATTAGCGCAGATGCGCTTGACCAGTCGATTGACAACTCTAGTATACCAAACAATCCTCAAGATGTCAATACAGATAACCGTTATCAACACCCTCTTCAAGAAACTATTAACGAAATGGAAGCCAACCCTAAGCCTAAGATGACTAGGGAGCTAAGAGAGGCTATAGATGAGTTTATATATGAGAATATAGACCACAACCTATTCAACAACAACGCTATCGTGTTGGAGCTATCTGTCGAGATGGCTGGCAATCACACGCTACTGGAAGAGGAGCTTGCTCACACCACGGTGGAGTAAGTGAATGGCTGTATGAATAATTACCTGAAAGACGCATTGTCTATGATATTGATACTTGCGCTAATGGGAGGAATATATGCTCTTGGAGTATACGCATATAGGCATTACTTCATTAATCCTACCAACAATAACTCAAGTCATACCAGGAGCAATTCATCGTATGAAGATAAATCTGATGAAGATGACGTATATTACGAAAATTGCACTGAAGCACGTGAAGACGGAGCTCAGTCAATCCGTGAGGGTGAACCTGGCTATCGTGAAGAATTAGACAGAGATGGTGACGGTATAGCTTGTGAACCATGGCATGGTAGGTAGTTGACAAACTACCCCTGTTATGCTACAATGCAAGCATGAAAAAAGCCGTAATCATCACTGTTATTCTGGCGTTTGTAGTGGGTGGTGGTGTGCTATGGAAAATTAGAGAAAACCGCTTAGCTGCTAAAGCAGCTTACCTAGAAGCTAAAGCAACTGAAGGGCAAGCATACAATAAAGGATTTACACCTTCTAAATATGACGTTGGTCCACCAGATGCGCAGGAAATTCTGGAACTGGTGAATCAGGAACGAGAAAGGGTTGGCGTTAAGCCATTAGTAATGGATACCCGCATGAACGCCAGCGCTCAAGAAAAGGCAGATGATATGATGAACCGTAATTATCGAGATCATATATCACCCGAAGGAGTACATGGCTATGAATTAGTGTTTAAGTATGCAGTCAATGAATGTAAATATGCAAGTGAAAATATTTCCTGGGGAACAGGCGGTAAAGCGGGGACGTCCAAGGAAGTATTTAACGCGTGGATGAATTCAGAACCACACCGTAAAGCCCTGCAAGACCCTAAATACACCAAAACTGGTGTAGGTGTAAACAAAGATATTGCTGTCCAACACTTCTGTGAGCTCAACCAGTAGTTAGTATATAGCGCAAACCCCAAATCTCCTTATTAATAAGGAGATTTTTTCTTATGCAAGGAAATGAATCATATCGTCAGTACCTTCAATATCACGCAAACAATCACCCATCAGCAACCAAACGAGCAGAAGCTCAAGCCCTACTAAATGTCACTGGAGATGACGGTGGACTTAACGGTTACTTCCTAATGGGTAACGGCACTAACAATAGGGGTCAAACTGTCGGAGAACAAAAGTCTAATGGCTACACTGCATCATCCCTCAACCGTTCAGTAAATCCGTGGTGGATGAATTCATATGCTAACTGGCAAAATAGATACAACAAAAAAACAGGCCTACCGCCTGAATCTTTTGCAGAAACATTTTAGCTAATGCCTTATTTTAACCTGTAGTGTTATATTGAAGTACCGAAACGGTACAGTAGAAGTATATACAACCAGAGCAATATTGTAAACCCCAAAAGTAAGAGATATACTGAAAATAATTAAACAAGGACATCACAATGAAACAATCATATTCTATAGGTCTAGACATCGGCACAGGTAGCGTAGGATGGGCAGTCATCAACGAAGATTTCAGTCTGCGCAGACATAAACATCAGAACATGTGGGGGGCAAATTTATTTAATGAAGCCCAAAAGGCTGAACTAAGGCGCTCATTCCGCTCATCACGCAGAAGGCTCGCCAGAAGAAAGCGACGTATTTCATTATTGCAACAAATTTTCAATAATGAAATCTGCAACGTCGATCCTAATTTCTATCTACGTCTGACAGAATCCATGCTCTATATAGATGACAAAAGCTCGTCCTTAGATCTTGACGCCAACATATTATTCTCAGATCACACATTTACAGATAAGACGTATAGGGAAAAATATCCGACAATTTACCACTTACGCAGCGAACTATTTCACAACCCAGAAAAACAAGATATTCGCTTAATTTATTTGGCATTACATCACATTATTAAATATCGCGGCAATTTCTTGATCGAAGGAGGAGTAGACGGCGTAATTTCGTCATTCGATAGCCAAAACTTGCAAAAATTCATGGAGTTTATTGGGGCTGGAGATAAAGAAGCTAAGCAGATTAAGTCCATCTTGCTGAATCAATCTCAAACGCGAAGTGCTCGAAAATCAAATATAATTCAGCTACTACAACCTTCTGCTGACAATAAAAGCATTATAAGCGAAGCTGTCGGTGCAGCAATTGGATTAAAATGGAATGCAGAGAAATTATTTGACGACAAATCCCTTGAAATAAAAGGAGAGTTCTCTGATAAGAATTACGAAGATCAGCGAGACGACATAGCCGCAGCAATTGGCGACGATCGATATGAGTTGGTAGAAACCTTAGAATCGGTCTATCAATGGACAATTTTCAGTCAGTTTATCAGGAAAGATAGCTGCCTGTCTGATATTATGGTCGAAAAGTATAACGCTTACCGCCAGGATTTATCAGACCTCAAAGGGCTATTCCGAGATTTTCTTCCTGAAAAAGAATATAAATCATTTTTTCACGGAGATGCTTCAAAATTTGATTTATACAACAGGCACAAGATTAACGCAGATTATTTATATAAATCAATTAAAAAACACTTAGGCGAATCGGCTAAAGATGATGCGCAATATCAAAGATTTGAGAAACGGGCAGAATTGGGTGAATTTCTATCCAGACAGCGAATACGCGACAATGGTGCCATACCGCACCAAATTCATCAGTACGAGCTTGAGAAAATTATAGATAATCAAGCAACCCATTATCCGTTCTTGGCACAAAATCGCGATAAGATTATTAGCATTTTCACATTTAAATTGCCGTATTACATCGGACCATTAAAAACGGGTGGTGATTTTGCCTGGTCAATCAAAAAGAAAGATGGCGTAATTTATCCGTGGAATTTTAATGAAATCATAGACGACGAAGCTTCAGCTGAAAAATTTATCGAGAGAATGCGCAACAAGTGTACATATTTACCAGATAAAGATGTACTTCCCAAGAATTCATTACTTTATCAAGAATATGAGTGCCGAAATGAACTAAAAAATGTAACAGTTAACGGGAAAAGGTTGAGTCCAGATATCCAAAATCGCATAATTGACGAGCTATTCACGAAAGAAGATTCCGTTAACTATAAAAAGCTTGCAAAATACCTTTACGATAATCAAATATACGACACTAGTTCGCTAGTTATTTCCGGAACAGCCGACGATAAATCTTTCATGTCGTCACGAAAATCGTACATAGATTTCACTAATAAAATTGGGACTGAAATTACGCCAGAAAACAAAGCAGCGATTGAGGAAGTAATAAAATGGATAACCCTGTTTGAAGACAAGAAAATCCTGTCAAAAAAACTACAAAAATATAGTGACATTTTTAGCAAAGACCAAATCGATAGTATTTTGAAGCTAAAATATACAGGCTGGGGAAGACTATCCGGCGAACTACTTGACGGAATTACAGCACACACTCGTTATGGGAAAATGACGGTCATTGAAGTAATGCGTCAATGTTCTGATAATTTTATGCAAATTATCCAAAGCGACCGATATGAATTCAAAAAAATTATAGAAGACGCTCTTTTGAAAGATACTACCCCAGGAATCACTTATGATGATATTAAAAATCTCGCAGCCTCGCCGGGAATTAAGCGCGCCCTCTGGCGAAGCATTCGGATTATAGATGAAATTGTCGATACGATCGGCTATAGTCCAAAATTGATTAGCATTGAGATGGCGCGAGGCGAAGAGGAAAAAGTCAGAACAAAAAATCGATATTCTCAACTAGAAAAGATGTATAAAGAATTATACGGAAAAGAATATAATAAATCTGATATAAAGCCTCAACTAGAAAATTATAAAGATTGCCTTGATAAGAAAAAATATTACCTGTACTTCTTGCAAAATGGCAAATCTGCATACTCAGGTAAAAAACTAGACATTGAAAACGGACTTAAAGATTGCGAAATCGATCATATTTTACCGCGCTCATTGACAAAGGATGATTCTCTAGATAACACAGTCTTGGTATTGCGAGAAGAGAATCAGCTAAAGCTTGACGATTACCCAATATCGCCCGACGTTCAAAAAAAGATGTTACCAATCTGGATGTCTTTAAAAAACGCCAAGTTTATGTCACAGCTCAAGTTTCAGCGGTTAACTAGTCAGAAGCAGCTATCAGACGACCAGATCTATGGCTTCATTAATCGCCAATTAGTTGAGACACGACAAATTACCAAGCACCTGGCTAGAATGCTAACCGAAAAATACAAAGACTCATCAACAGAGGTGTTTACTATTCGCGCTGGCATGAGTTCCGAATATCGCCGCATCCACGATTTACCAAAATGTCGCGAAGTAAATGACCTCCACCACGCAAAAGATGCCTACTTAGCGGCAACTCTAGCCCAATATGTAAAAGTTCGCTATCCAAAGCTTGACAAAGAGTTTATCTACGGAGAATATAAGAAATTTAAATCCGACAAAAAGAAAAATAACAGGGAATACGGCAGCTTTATTTTATCGTCAATGAAATATGATTTTACCAACACGAATACCGGTGAAATTGTCTGGCAAGGTAAATCATCCTGTGAAATCATTGATAAAACGATGAAATACAATGACTGCTTGATTACGAGAAAAACCGAGATTGGCGATAATCAATTCTATGATCAAACCGTCTACGGCAAAAACTCAGGCAAGAAGATGATAGCAAGAAAAGCTCACCTACCAGTCAACAGGTATGGTGGATATTCTGGCAGAAAAGCAGCTCACTTTGCAGTGATTAATTATTTAAAACAATCAGGCAAAAAAGAATCTTCCGCAACCGAGATAATCAGCATTCCGGCGCAAATATACACCTTAGAGAAGACTCACTCAGGGTCGATAGATAAATATATCCAAGATAATTATAAAGATGCCGTAGTGCTTCTACCAAAAGTACCGATCAACCAAAAAATTGAATATGACGGCAACGAACAATTTATAGTTGGCGGTAGTGAAGTTACTAACGCCAAACAATTAAAACTTCCTTATGATATCGAATATGCCATTGCAATAGCGCTAAAGCGCGGAATTCCACGCGTTACGATTTCAGAAGAACAAGCCGACGAAGATGATAAATTACGCGACAAACGCAATAGACAAATCGAAAAAAGGGATAAGGTTACTGATGGAATAAATCGCTTTTGGAAAGTTTATTCTGATAAGCTCGCTAATCAATATCAACAATTCGGAGAGGCGGGGAACAATGCTCGCAATGCGACACCGGAATATGACAAACTGTCAATAGACGACAAGATAAAGGCTATTAAACTAGCACTAAGAGCTACCCGCGCCGGGTCTGAGCGTGCTGACATGCAAACAAACTTTCCAGAGCTAAAGCTACCAAATGGGTTTGGAAGAATGAAGGACAAAAAACTCAATCCCCTAAATGTTACCTTCGTCTACGAGTCTATAACTGGTCTACACTGTCGAAAGCTAAACGGAAAATCATTAGGTCATAAGCGTTAAAATATGTCTTGGCGAACCGTAATCGTCAAAAATCGCTGTAAATTAAGCTATAAAAATGATTATATGCTTATTACTAGCGACGGCAATGAAAAAACACTCCACATAAGTGAAATTGGCACTTTAATAATTGAAAATACCGCTGTTAATCTGACGGCTTATCTACTGTGCGAATTATCTCGCTATAAAGTCAAAATGATATTCTGCGATCATCAGCGTAATCCGTATGGAGAGATAATTCCTTATTACGGGTCTCACAACGCAAGCAAACAGATGTCAAAGCAAAGCCAGTGGTCGCAATCGACCAAAAATAACTTATGGAAAACAATCGTCACTCAAAAGATAATTAAGCAAGCTCAGACGATCTATAGAGAAACTGGCAATAGTTCCGCCTGTGAAACACTAATGAACTTCGCTGCGAACGTATCTCCCGGAGATCTCACCAACAGGGAAGCTCATGCAGCCAAGCTCTACTTCAAAGAATTGTTTGGTCCAAAATTTTCACGAGACAGCTCTAATGATATAAATGCGGCATTAAATTATGGCTACGCTATTCTTTTATCCGCCTTCAATCGAGAGATTACGGCTGCTGGATATTCAACAACTATAGGCGTCAATCACTGCAATGAATACAACCCGTTCAATCTTACTTGCGACCTCATGGAGTCGTTCAGACCTATAGTCGACAGCGAAGTTTACAAATGTCGCAATTTTGCATTTGATGACTTCTTTAAGAGTAGACTGATTGAAATTCTTAACCATAAAGTTGTTATCCTCGGCAAAGAACAGTTCCTATCAAACGCTATCAGTATCTACGTGAAGCTATTTTTCAGGACAATGGAAACAGGGGACGACGAACTACCCGAATATGAATTAATATAACTATGAGAGTACGCTATATGAGAATGATTATATTCTTCGACTTACCAATGACCAATGCTAACGAGCGCAAAACATACACCACTTTTCGCAAAAGACTCACTCAAGAAGGATTTGTTATGATGCAACAATCCGTCTACACTAAATTGGTACTCAATTCCACAAACGAAAAATCAACTCACGACAGAATCAAAAAAATAATACCAGAAAACGGCATAGTTCAATTATTGACCGTAACCGAAAACCAATTCGCATCGATGGAATATCTGGCTGGAAAATATGATGAATTATCAATTCAAAATACAGACAGGACAGTAATTTTATGAGAATTAAAGTTTCAGGATTCGACAATGCAGTATCAATACCAGAGAACGGGGGAATTGCAACACTAGCCATCCACAATGATTTGTTTTTTAGAAAAATTATAGAAAATATACTTGATACATACACAAAAAGAGAAGAGAATAATCGCATTGTAATTTGTGATGATAACTGTAATCCGCTAGACATAACAAAAGGCTCACTAATAATTACCGACATATATTCATACGATCTATCCAGTCGAACTATTACTGCGGCGTTATATAAAAACATTCAGGACAACAGCGATATAGATCAGACAAAAATAGAGCAAATAGAATCGAGCATATTTGACATCCTTGATAATATAAATATCGATTTCTCACAAAATTTGAGTTACCAATCGACCATTTCCATGAATGATATCTTAAAGATGGCGCACGTGGGGCTGGAGGTAAATTTAAGGAATAACTATATTGATAGACTTTATGGTATTATAGACTCAGCGCAACAATTATTATCAAAACAGCTAGTAGTTTTGGTCAATCAGCGCCAACTATTATCGCATAGCGAGTTGCGGGCTCTTTTACAATACGTAGAAGATAATCATTTTTCAGTACTTTTTATTGAAAAAATCTGTAAAGACAAGTTAGACGGCGAAGGACTTTTGTCCATAGATGACGATTTTTATGATTTTAGTACTAATTCACGATAATACCAGGTAAGCGCTACCACGTTTACCTCTGTAAAACCGCGCACATGAGGTTTTACAGTAGTGTTATATTGAATAGTACTGAAACT
>CAUTWT010000013.1:0-10988 GCA_963542525.1 uncultured Candidatus Saccharibacteria bacterium
TGCTGGTTTTTCTCTCGGTCAAAGTTGGATTGTTCCAATCCGTAAGTTGGCGCCACCAAACCACGCGCTCGAGAAAACCACATCGCTTTTTCGCCATCCATTTCGTGCTTGCCGTTAGTTAATTGCATATAGTGACCCGTTGGACATCGTTCGCGACGTTGCTGATAATTCAATTCCTTCGCTCGGCACATCCAGTCCATACTTGGATCAAGAATTCCCCGTGGGTCACGACTCTGTACGTCAACAGTAACTCCGCCGACCGCATTGACAGCATCACGAATCACTGCAGTATTGATATGCGCCACGTATTGAATATCCATACCGAATATATCGCCGATGAATTTCTTAGTCTTATCCATTCGTTCAGCTTCTGCCTGCGCACTATCTTCGTTATTCACACAACCAAAATATTCATTGATTTTACCAGCGTAGCCAGAATTACACGCCATGCCAAATTTTACATACAAGTCACGCGGAATGCTAAACATATATGCGTCTTTCTTTGTCTGATTGACACTAAGAATCATCATCGAGTCGGTCAATGTCGCACCTGGATGGTCCGGATCATCATCTGTTGTACCTAAAATCAGCACATTGCTTCGACCATAAGCATCCTCTTTCAGCTTCTGCTGTGAAAATAGTCCTAAGATTCCGCCATTATGGAACACCGAATTCATCGTCTGCCATAATTTTAATAGCAACCAGCCCGCCATAATTGCAATAATAATTCCGATAATCGCAAGAATAATCCTGGTAATTAACTTTTTCTTACGCTTCTGCTTACGCTCCTGTCGATGAGAAGGCTTGGTGTTTTCATCAATCGCCGCCAACGATTCGCTAATATTCTGCTTTAATTTATTAGCAGAAGTTGGTTGCTGAATATTCCTTGTCGCATTATTCGACACTTGCGGACTATCTTCGTTACTACGATAATGCCCGAGCGTAGTCGTTTTTTTGCTAGTAATTTCCCCCAACGAAGTTCGCTGTGGTCGCTTGGCGACAAATCCGTCCATCGACTGTTTGCGTGGTTTCATATCTATTGATTATAACACACAAAACGCTTATAATTGAAACAATGGACGCTACTTTTATGGATCGTCATCCGAAATTACAAGATGGCCTGGGAATGGTCATTTTCGTTGTTGGCGTGGTGATTGGTACACTTTTATTGAACACATTTGTATTTCAAACTTTCAATGTTGAAGGTGCCAGTATGGAAACGACGATGTACACCGGCGATCGTCTGATCGTCAATCGATTGCCCGTCACTAGTTCAAAATTGCAGAATAAAAATTATGTCCCAAAGCGCGGACAAGTAATTGTGTTTAAGAATCCGAATTTTAACGCCTCGACAGGCAAAGACGAATATATTGTTAAGCGTGTAATCGCCTTTGCTGGTGAGCGAGTTACTGTGAAAAACGGTACCGTAACTGTTTACAATACGGAAAACCCCGACGGATTTAACCCTGATACCTCAGTCAATAAAAATGAGCCAGGACAGCCTACCTCTGGAGATGTCGATACGACCGTACCAGAAGGCACGATATTCGTCATGGGCGATCACCGCCAAGGAAGCTATTCTTGCGACTCTCGAAACTGCATGGGACCGATCCCCCTTTATGACATCGTTGGGCCGGTCAGTCTACGGATATTTCCGTTCAATAAAATTCGCTCGTTCTAATAAAAATTATTTTTCGAGCAATTCTCTTATTCGTTCAAATTCAAGATTATCCTTAAACTTGATGCTAATCTGACCAGCTCCGCGGCCGTTTGTACGAATTTTCACACCTGTTCCAAATCGCTTTGAAAGACTTTCAACAGCATCTGCATGAGGCATATCTGCTGGGCGGCGTTTGTTCTCGATTGGACTAGTCTTCGCCTGTTTCCACAAAGTAACAACTTGCTCAATCCGTCGCGCTGACCACTCCTCACGAATAGCCCGCTCCATAATATCTTCCGCGGCATCATCAGGCAAACCGATTAGAGGCCTTGCCTGCCCTTCATTTAATCGCCCCTCAAACAACGCCTGCTGCACAGACTTCGGCAATTTCAGTAGCCTCAACGTATTGCTAACCGCACTTATAGATTTGCCACCCAAACGCTTGCCAATTTCCTCCAGCGTCATATTGAATTGGTCGCGCAATTTTTGATAAGCGGTTGCAGTTTCAAGTGCATTCAAATCATGTCGTTGCAAGTTTTCAATCAAAGAAATCTCCAGGCGATTTTGGTCGCTCATACTCCTGACGATACACGGCACCTCTGTTAAATTCGCTCTATTCGCCGCACGCCAACGTCGCTCGCCTGCCACGATCAAATATTTATCACCTTTTGGCGTCACAACAATCGGCTGGACCACACCATGCTCGCGCACCGATTCTGTCAACTCATTCAAAGCATTCTCATCAAAAAAGCGACGCGGCTGATCTGGATCTGGGACGACTTGATCAATAGCAATATCTCTCAGATGAGAAACTTTCACATCTTGTTGTGCGGTTGGATCAAACGTTTCATCAATCAAATTGGTTGGAATCAATGACCCAAAACCTCTGCCTAAACCTTTTTTCATCGTTCCACCCTCTCTATAATTTCTTTCGTTAGCGCCTTATAAGCCCGAGAACCTTTTGAAAAACGATCATACGCCCCAACTGGCGCACCATGACTAGGAGCTTCAGCCAAGCGAATGTTTCTCGGAATGCTATTCTTAAAAATCTTATCTGGGAAATATTTTTTAACCTCAGCATGAACTTGACCAGACAAAGTCGTCCTGGAATCCATCATCGTCAACAAAACACCCAATAATTCCAGAGGCGGGTTAAGCCCCTTCTTTATTAATTTCATACTTTCCAAAAGCTGCCCCAACCCTTCCAGAGCGTAAAATTCCGCCTGAACCGGGAGCAATACATAATTAGCGGCAATCATACCGTTGACTGTCAACAAACTCAAGCTCGGCGGACTGTCAATAATAATATAATCGTAATCCGTCGCCTTTTGTAAAGCTTCTCGCAAGCGAACAAACCTTCCCTGCGCCTGCGCCAGCTCCACTTCCGTATTCGCCAAATGAGGTGTAGCTGGAGCGATTGATAAGTTTTTATATTCCGTCGGCAATATGATATTCGCCAGGTCAATTTGTCGCATAATCACCTCTGATATTGTTGCGCCCAAATTTTGCTTATCTATCCCAAGTCCACTAGTAGCATTGCCCTGCGGATCAAAATCCACCAACAATGTCTTCTTGCCAGCTTTTGCCAAAAAATATGCTACGTTAATTGACGTCGTTGTTTTGCCGACGCCACCTTTTTGATTTGTCACCGCAATGATTTTTGTCATTCGTTCCCCTTTTTACCTGCCTTAATTATAGCATGAGCAGAACATAAATAACAGACATCAAAAAACCGCTTCCTTTGCGAAAGCGGCTCTTAGACTATTTGATTGACGTAATTTCAATCTTCGTGTACTTCTGGCGATGACCAGTTTCTTTGTGTACACGCTTCTTACTCTTGTAGCGGATAACGCGGAGTTTATCACCTTTAACTTCCGCTTCTACGACCTTAGCTTTAACGCTAGAGCCTTTTACGGCTGGCGTACCAACCTTGATTTTATCACCATCAATCACTAAAAGTGCGTCGAGAGTGAGTTCTTTTGTGCCTTCAGGGAGGAGATCCACCAAGAGGGACTCTTTTTCACTGACAAGATATTGTTTGCCAGAGATTTTTACGACTGCTTTCATTTCGTTCCTTAATTATTATGAATTAACTCTAATAATTTTATCAAAAACTAGTAATAAAATCAAGCACAGTTAGCAAGTAGCGTTTTTCGCCATAGCGTTATTCGCCTTCAACCAACCGCTCGGCGAGCCACATTCCATATATTCGCCCTTAGCTTCGCCAACAACAATCACACCGCCGCCATCAATATACGCATTAATCGCGTCCGTTAACTCAAATTCGCCTCTCTTAGGGTTTGCTGGCAAAGTTCGCGCCAACTCGAAAATCTCTTTGTTCAAGACGTAAAAACTTGAATTGCTGAGGTTACTTGGAGCTTCTTCCAATTTTGGCTTTTCAATTATTCGCACAAAATTGCCCTGATCGTCAGTTTCAATGATCCCTGTTTGTGGAATAAATTCCTCTTCGACAGGATTTCCTAATAGCCCAGCCGACAATCCGCGCGATTCTACCAACTCTGCCAAATCAGCCGCGTTCGAACCGCCGTCGCCACGCCAAAAGAATTGATCGCCCATAATCACAAAGGCCGACTCGCCCTGTTCGATAAATTCACTCGCCAAACCAACTGGAATGCTTGTACCGTAACCACCAGTTCCCGGCTGAGTTAAGAAATGTATTCGAACATCGCGAAGTGGAGCCACCAGAGGAAGCTTATCCTGCTTGCCCGCTCGACGCAAATAATCGTTCAATTGAATATTCGATCGATAATAACTCTGCACTTGAGTACTTTGTTCACCAACCACAAAGTAAATATCCTTCACGCCCGCTCGCACAACATCTTGTACAATATAATCAATCACTGGACGAGTACCGACCGGCAACATACACTTTTCAATAGATTTGGTAATCGGCAGCATTCGCGTTCCCCAGCCCGCAACCGGAATAATAGCTTTAGTAACCATAGAACCTCCTACATTTTCAGCTCTTTGTGAGCTCTTCTTAAAATCTCCAACATTTCCGCGTAGCGTTTTTCATCAGAAGAAACCCGGGCATATAAAATAACTATATTGTCCATCACTTCAATGTTAGCTTTTATATCCTGGTCATACAGCCACGCCATAAAACTCGGATTTAATAGTTCAAAGCTCGCCGCCTGATCTTCGTTTGTGGCAAAAATAGTATAGCGCTTATTAAAATCTCCCCACTCCATCTCAATTTTCTTATAGCCAATTGGCGATATTATCCGCTTCCTAAAAATGCTATTATCATCCCTGTCAACCAAAATTCCACCGTAAGATTTGGGTAGCATAATCTGACCGATAAGATAGTTAACCTCATCTTTGTTTTTACCCTCGTCCGTAAATCCATTGCCATTTTTAAGCACACAAGTATAAAGCTGAACAAGAATGCCACCATCCCAAACACCAATAACGTGGTTATTTACGTCAGCAGAGTTAAAATAGCGCGGCAAAAATAAGTTACCACCCTTCGGAAGAAGTAGCCCACCCCAATCCAGGCTAAAATACATACCGTTATCTTCGGCAAACTTATTGAGTGAGCTAATCAACGTACTTACATCTTCAGTTGGCTGATTTATACCATCTAATTTCCATTCATTGCCTTCACGAACAAAGTTCCACTTCTCTGCAAACTCTTCGTTAGTGCTTCGAAGTTTCTTACCTGTAGCAACCTCCTCTAGCCTATCGTCTGCTTCCGCCAAAAATGCTACACTCACCCGATCACTTTGATTATTAGCGTCGTCATGCGCGTCAGCAAAAATAGCCTCATTTATCCGCACGTTATCGACGATATTCCTACGACCCATTTGACGCAAAGCCTGCATCACTAGTCCAATGTGATTTGAATATCTCTGTGTCGTGTACTTACGAATTGACTCATAATCTAAGTTACTCCAATCATACTGAAACCTCTCGAAAACTTGCTTGGCGTAATTGATAAGACTATCTGGCTGCCATAACGAATCAGCAGAGGAGGCTTGGCAAACTGTATTCGTAGCCGCCTCACTATTTTGGCGAAATAATTTGAGTTTATCAACAAATACAGAGATAGCAGCCCCCACGGAAGTAGAAATAACTGCGCATATGAACCACATTAAATCGGCTAAATACAGTAAGCTAAAAACTAGTCCAACAGCAACGCCCGCCAAGAAGCCTGCTATTTTTGATCTAGTCTTCCTTTTTACAAAGCCTGCCACACCGCCCGATACAGCTGCGGGTAGCATCAAAATTAAGGACCCCCCAGAAGAACCCGACCCACCTCCGCCGGCTCGAGCAAAAAACATTAAATACTCAATTAACATGAGCTAATTATACACTATTATCTGTCAAAATCTCCATCCGCACGAGACCAAAACTTACGAATATCCTCTATATCGTCGGCATCCAGACGAATCGCCTGCGGCTCCCGCTGCTCTTTAATAATTTCCTCAGCAAGCCCATCCGCCAGCGGGTCGATTGGCGAAAACCCTATTTTACTACCGAATAATTTGTTGAATAAATTTTGCATAACTTTTTTTATTTTTATCAATTAATAGTGATATATTAGCATAAGTACGGTTAAAAGTCAATAGAATATCCTCCCCATGAAGAGGAGGATATTTTTTACTGAAATTCTTATGAGAATCTATAAGATTACGATCGCTTAACGATTGCAGCACCGCCAGCGGTAATAACTGTAACTGCAGCGGCAATAACTGAATATATACTTACACCAGTTTCAGCCAAAGTCTCAGCAGGCTTAGCTTCTTTGCGCGGAGAAGCTGGAACTGAGGTTGATTCTACTAGAACTGGAGTAACTGCTGCATTAACGTTTTCCGATTCAGTTGAAGCTTCAGGATTTACTGGATTTACTGGAGTAGCTGGATCTGGATTAGCAGGAGCTTCCGGCAAACTTTCTGGGTTTTTCAATGTTGTCGATGTCTGGCTCAACTTCACAGCCTTTGTCAGATTACCACCAACAGTCAATGCGACAGTTTGACGCAATGAGCTATCGTAATTGCCTTCTTTATCGAACCAGTATGTGTCAATTGAAATAGGAGTATCGTATGGGATTGAATCGGCAGAACTTGGGTAATACTTCTTCACCAAATCCTCAATCGACAGCTCACTGCCCTGCATCAATTCTTGACGAATTGGGCTTCTCAACTGAATCTTATTTGTACCACTCGTTAGCACGAATCGATAGTGGTCGTTAGCAACCCCTTCGAACTTAATTGTGTTTTTCTCACCTTTATACTGAGCGGTGGAAATTGTTATTTTTGGTGCAGCTGGCAGATTAGCTTCTAATGCAGATGCGGTTACGTTGCCGAATATTACGCCAACGGTAGCCAATGCAGCAATAGCTCCAGCCTTAATCAAGTTAATCATAGCTTATCCTTTCAAATTATTATGCTATGAACTTGTTATACTAGCTGCCCTTGACTTTTGCAAGCATAGACGTTATAACTTGGTTTTTTACGCCTTTTTCAGGGAAATTTCTACCAATTTACCCTCGATTTTGGCGTCATATTTTTCCGATTCATCAGCCGCAGAATTCAATTCCACGGCGAGCGTTTCAGCTTTAATGACGTCAGCGAAAGCGTCGATAGCTTGAGATATTTCAGAATCGTCGCTGAAAATACTCAGCACAATTCGATCATCTATCTGCAGACCAGCCTGCTTGCGCGCGCTTTGGACATGGCGAACGATTTCACGCATCAAACCTTCGCGCTTTAATTCAGGAGTGATTGTTAAGTCATAAACAACGCTCGGCTGCGCTAACTCAGACTCTGAATCTGTAACAATTTCAACCGATTTCACGTTCAATTCATCTTTAGCGATATCAATCAAGAATTGCGCAACCTCCGCTGATGCATCCTGAGAAATAGTATTGATAAGCTTCACAGACGCCAACGACTGACGCACCTTAATTCCCTCCGATGCGCGCTTCGACAAGCCATCATTCACCGCAGCACGCAGTGCATTCATGTCGCGTAGCATTGAACTATCTATTTCACCAGCCGGCAGCCAATCTTTAAGATGAATCGACTCGTTATCGCCTGTCAAATTATGGTACAATTCTTCCGCTAAGAATGGCGTAAACGGCGCTAACATATAACTGAGTCGCACCAAAACGTAATGGAGCGTGCGGTAAGCGTCATTTTTATCGCCATCATCTTCAGATTTCCAGAAGCGACGACGACTGCGTCGAACATACCAGTTACTTGCATCATCTAAGAACGGCAAGATCGGCTTGGTTGCGTCCTGCAGATTATAGTTATTAAGACCTCGCTCGACCTCTGTTATCAATTGATGCAATCTAGACACAATCCAAATATCCAACGGATTTGTTAAATCACGAAGCGGATCCGAAAGATCGCCATTAAACTCCCAGCCATCAACTTCAGCGTACATCGTGAAGAAGTCGTACATGTTCCAGATCATACCAAGCTTACGCGCTACATCCATCACATCCTTATCCGCCAAGGCAAAATTTTCGCCGTTTGTTAGCGGACTTGAAAGCATCAAGAATCGAAAACTGTCAGCCGAAGTCTTGTTCATCAATTCCATCGGATCGGTATAATTCTTTAGCTTCTTGCTCATTTTTTTACCGTCGGCGGCATTGATAAATCCAGTACAAATCAAATTCTTCCACGGAGATTTACCGAACAAAGCCACGTTTACCGCTGTTAGGCTATAAAACCAACCGCGCGTCTGATCAATCGCTTCAATGATGAAGTCAGCAGGAAAACTTGCTTCAAATTTTTCCTTGTTCTCAAATGGATAATGGAATTGAGCGAATGGCATCGAGCCAGACTCAAACCAACAGTCCAAAACCTTACCAATGTGATGCATTTCTGCGCCGTCGCACTCAAACGTAACGTCCATAACTTGCGGCAAGTGATAATCGTCCAACTTGCGACCCGTAACTTCTTCAAATTTCGCAAAGCTTCCAATCACTTTCACCACTTCCGTGCCATCATTTTTCACACCCTTCCACACTGGAATTGGTGTTGCCCAATAACGATCGCGGCTCAAATTCCAATCTGGCGCCTGCTCGATGATATTATGGAATCGTCCAGTTCTCAGATTGTCTGGCGTCCAGCTTGTCTGCTCGTTCGCCTCCAACATTTCCTTTTTCTGACTCTGAATATCCATAAACCAACTCGGATGAGCGCGGTACATCAATTTCGTGCCACATCGATGACAATGCGGATATTCGTGGCGAATATATTCAATTTTCAGCGCCCGACCTTCTTCTAGTAAAGTCTTCGCTATTTCCTTATTCGCCTCCCAAATATTGCGACCCAGCCATCTACCTTCTGTGTAATTTCCATCGCCATCAACCAACGACAGCACTGGAACGTCATTTTTTCGGCACAATTCATAGTCGTCCTCACCGTAAGCTGGCGCGACATGAACAATTCCCGTACCATCATCGGTCGTCACAAAATCGGCGTGAAGAATCTTATGCGCAGCCGGCCCACGATTTTCAAACAAAGGCTCAAATCGCTTGCCCACCAATTCAGAACCTTTAATCGTCTTAACAATTGAATATTCCAGCGGCTGGTGCTTTTCGTCCGTCATAACTTTCTCGACTCGGTCGCTTGCAACGTAAAACTTTTTATCGCCGTACGCCACCAAAGAATAATCGACATCCTGATTCACCGCTAAGACCATATTTGCCGGCAAAGTCCACGGCGTCGTCGTCCACGCAAGCAAATATTCGTCCTCATCCTCCAGCTTAAAGTAAACGAACAAACTCGGGTCAGTGTCCATTTGATAGCTATTTTCCATAGCTACTTCACTCTTAGAAATTGGCGTCGCGTCCTTTGTGCAATAGATCAAAATCTTTTCGCCTTCGTAGATTTTGCCTTCTTCGTAAAGCCTCTTGAACGCCCACCAAACAGATTCCATGTAATTATTATCCATGGTTTTATAAGCGCCCTTAAACTCGACCCAACGACCAATTCTCTCAATCGTGTCTTCCCACTCGGTGCCAGTTCGAACCATAGCCGCTCGACATTCCTTGACATAATCCGAAACGCTAATTTTCGTGCCAATCTCTTTTTTATTAGAAATGCCTAGCGTTTTTTCAACGTAAACCTCCGCTGGCAATCCGTGACAATCCCAACCCCAACGGCGCTCAACTCGCTGACCTTTCATCGTGTGAAATCGTCCCATCGTATCCTTCACTGTACTGACCAACAAGTGTCCGTGGTGTGGTGTTCCCGTCAAAAACGGAGGACCGTCATAAAAAACCCAAGAATTATCAGCAGGACGTTGCGCGATCGACTTATTAAATGTGTCGTCCTCTTTCCATCGCTGCACCCAATCTTTCTCATATTCTGCAGCTCGACGACGTGTTCCATGTTTGAATTTCATTACTTATCCCTTCCGCTTTGTATAGTTTACTTGTCTTCTAAATCTTTTAATTTTTTACCATTAAATAACCAATAAGCTGCACCCTGGTACGCACCACTAGCATTACGCTTGCCTTTTTTCTGGAAAATTTCACGGGTTAACGGCGACAATTTATAGACTTCGCCGTCATATTCAACCTCCCTCTCGCCAGCAACAATTGCACTAATGGATTTATCTTGCGCAAAGACAATCACATCACCGTTTTTCAGCCCTTTTTGATAAAAACTAAATAGCGACCCCTGCTTTCGCAACCGCACTACATCGTCAAACGCATGCTCCTTATTGATATTTTTTGGATAAACTACTTGACCGTCAAACGCCAGTAACAGCTGTTTAACGAGTTCACAATCTAGAGCAAACAACTCACTATCATCGACTCGATGCTTACTAAAAATTTCATGCAGCAACGCCTCTTTATCATCATAATCGTTGAGTTCGATAGCAAAAAATTGCTTCAACCCAGAAACGTTATAATATCCATTACGCTCAAGATGTCGCATTCTCTCGTTGTAGTTTTGTAATCCAGTTTTACCGATTTTAATCAGCCCAGAGACTGCGGTATTCATAATATAGACAATACCCTTCATCGCACTCCTTTCATAAATTAAAAATCACCTCTTTTGACTTCGAGAATCCGCTCAGGTGTTTTATGCGGACGGTACCATCTCGATTCCAAAAGAAGTGATTCTTTCAGCTCTTTATTTGCTATTTACGCAAGCTCACGGCAGGTTCTAATCTCGACTTTATGTCGATTTCTTCCCGCAGACTTCACGGCTGATAACCGCTCATTTCACGCCAGTTCAACATACGCGAAAACGCCCTACTGTTATTGTAGCGCGTTTTCATCAAAATCCCAAGAACTTTATTTAATTTCCAGACCGCCTAAAATACACTCGCCCTTCAG
>CAUTWT010000014.1:0-10129 GCA_963542525.1 uncultured Candidatus Saccharibacteria bacterium
TGTGGGTAGTATAGTGGAGTCAGTGGAACGAAAGTTGATGGAAAATCACCAACAAAAACAAACATCCACTGTAAAAAACAACTAATCTACCACGAAGGAAGGACGACGTGCAGACAGATTACTTTGAGCGTAAGTTGGACGACAAGCGACGCTTGACGATTCCGGCTGAACTCAGGGCAGAATTTGCATCAGGCGTCGTGCTAACTCGCGGGTTTGGCAAATATCTCCACTTGTATCCACAGCAAATCTGGGATCGGGAAGTGGAGAGTGCTCTAACGGGAAGTATTTTGGACGAGCGAGTTGCCGACCTGAACGTTAAATTCCGACGGGGTAAAACCGCATCGGCGCTCGACCAAAAACAAGGACGAGTGACGATTGAGCAGCATTTGCTCGACTACGCTGGAATTGACAGAGAAGTCGTTGCTGTGCGAGCGGGGGAATATTTTCGGCTAATAGCGGCCGAGAACGCGGAATAGTAGATTAGCTAGGCACCTTAACAATTAAAACCTCTCGAGATCAACTATCTGGGTATTTGAAAATGGCATGTGGCAATTTGCTCCACATTAAAAAGGCAACGCACCTTCCTCAAACACCTCCCAAAAAAACTCCACCTCACACATAAGTCTCTTTGGAAAACATGGTTGTTACTGACAATCAACAAATTTCCACTCTAAGACAACAAAAACAAACAAAACACAAATACAAAAAAGCCAGAATTAAATATCCAGTTAGGTGATCTCGAGCATTATTTCTGTATAATGGAATAATGATGAGTATTAAAGAACATCCACCACAGTCGGAAGAGTCTTGTACAGACGAACCGATCCATGTTCCCGTACTTTTGGAGATAACCCTTAGCAGGCTGCAGCCAGTCGAAGGCGAGTCGTATCTTGACTTGACGGCTGGCTATGGCGGCCATGCCAGGGCATTCTTAAATAGGACGGATAATTACTTGAACTCAGTGTTAGTCGATCGTGATGAAAACGCGATTAAAACATTGGGTGATTTGGCTGAAAAAGGCGTAACTTTAATTCACAAAGATTTTGTGAGCGCAGCGCAAGATTTGGTCAAGCAGGGGCGTAAGTTTGACGTGATTTTGGCTGATTTGGGGGTGTCGTCACCACAGCTTGACAGAGCAGAGAGAGGTTTTTCGTTCAGATTTGATGGTCCGCTAGATATGCGGATGGACAATCGGACGGAAATCACAGCGGCAGATATTGTCAATTCGTATTCGGTTGATGATTTGACGCAGCTGATTATTCGTTACGGTGAGGAAAATCCCGGACGAGCAAGGCGAATTGCACAGGCAATTGTAAAAGCTCGACCAATTCAGGGGACAACTGAGCTGGCTGATCTGATTAAGCAAACCGTTGGTCGCGGTAACATGAAGCATCATCCTGCGACTCGTACCTTTCAGGCGCTACGCATTGAAGTCAATCGCGAACTTAAGCTGATTGAAGAACTATTGCCACTTTTGCCACGCTTACTTAATAAGGGCGGGCGAGTAGGAATAATTAGTTTTCATAGCTTGGAAGACAGATTGATCAAGCGTTACTTTTCGGAGCAAACAACGGCTGGGTATGAGGCCGAGCTAATTGTCCCAGAGAAAAAACCAGTGTCTGGAACTGAAGATGTTCACAATCCGCGTAGTCGAAGTGCAAAATTTCGATACGCCGTGAAAAAATAAAACAAAAAAGAAGGAGGCTATTATGCCAATTCACATCAAAGTAGAATTCCAGAATACAGACAAGGCAGAGACTGTTTCAGTACGCCGCGGCTAAACTAAAGCGTATTCCGGAATATACCTTAGAAAGACCAGCCTGTCTTTAACGGGCGGGCTGGTTTGTTATGTTAAATACAAATATAAACATAAAAGATAGAGACAAATGACAAACACCACCACATTCACTTCACGACGTTCACACGGTCAATTGCGCCGAAATCAGAATTCTACACGTTTTCAGTCTCAGGTCAAACTTGGTCCTGTTGCTCATACAGTGCTAGTTGCATTGATGATTACAGTACTGGGCTTGATTTATCTTACTCAGGCAACCAGGCTTACAGCTTACGGCTATGAAGCTCAGAGCTTGGATACAAAAATCACCGAACTAAGCGCAAAAAAGTCAGAATTGGAAGTTCAGAATGCACGTCTGACGGCGTTAGAGAAGGTGAAGAATAGCAATGTCGCTTCAGCTATGACAACAACTGAAACGCATTACGCACAATAGTGATATAATAGGATAAGCAATATGCAGCGGCTTATTCGTTCAAGAACCGGTTGGTTGGCCATCGCTTTACTAGTAGTGATGGCGGCTTTTGTGTTGCGATTATTTCAATTGCAGATTTTGCAATATGGCAAATATACGGAATTAGCGCGAGCGAGTCAGCAGCGTCAATTTATCATTCCTGCGGAGCGCGGGAAAATTTACATGATGGACGGAAAGACGCCAGTTCCTGTAGTGCTTAATCGGGCGGTCTATACGGTGATTGCGGACCCGCAGTCGATTGATGATAAAGAGCGGAATCAGCTTGTTGATAGTTTGAGGGAAATTGCTGGCGGCGAAATGACGGAAAATGTATCCGAGCGACTCAATAATAAAAAGTCGCGCTATGAAGTTTTGGCGAAAAATATTACCAGAACTCAAGCGGAAAAATTGAAAAAGAAAAACTTTGCGGGCGTGCTATACCAGCAAAGCTCTATTCGAAATTATCCTGAGGGTGAACTGGGCGCGCACGTGCTTGGATTTGTGAATGCGGCTGGCGAAGGTCAATATGGCGTCGAAGGTTCTTTGAATAAGCAACTTAAGGGTCGGGACGGACTATTGCAATCTGTAACTGACGTGAGGAATATACCTTTGACGGTTGGAAAAAATAATATGCGAATTGAGGCGAAATCTGGTGACAATTTGGCGCTGACGGTGGACAGGAATATTCAAAGCCAGACTGAATTGGCGCTGAAAAAGGGAGTCGAAGCAGCTGGCGCTACCGAAGGAAGCGTGATTGTTATGAATCCGAAAAACGGTCAAGTCCTGGCAATGGCGAATTATCCGACTTATAATCCGGCGGATTTTGCCAAGCAGAAAAATGGGTCGGTGTTTGTGGATAGCGCATCCATGGTTCCGTTTGAGCCGGGATCGATTATCAAGTCTTTTAGTTTTGCCACGGCAATTGACAAGGGTGTTATTACTCCGTCCAGCACGTATAATAATACCGATTGTATTAAAGTCGCTGACCGCACGATGTGTAACGTCCTGAGAGGTTTGAGTGGCACAATGACGATTCAAGGTGCGTTTAACAATTCGCTCAACGTTGGTACGATTACCGCAATTCGAAAATTAGGAAATGGTTCGCAGATTAATTTGCCGGCTCGCCAGACTTTGTATGAATATTATCACGATAAATTTGGCTTTGGGGCTAAAACTGGAATTGAGCTGGGCGAGGCTTCGGGTTATATTTACCCGCCGGATAGTGCTGAAGGAAATGAGGTTCGTTATTCGGCTATGACCTACGGGCAAAGTATGAACTTGACTATGGTTCAAGTCGCGGCTGGATTTTCATCGCTAGTTAACGGCGGTCAATATTACAAGCCAACCATTCTCGTTGGTACAATTGACGAATCTGGCAATCTGAAATCGTCGGAAAATAAAGTTATTCGCCAAACCGTAAGTGGCGGCACGTCATCGCAGATGCGAACAATGCTAACGACGGCGCGCCGATCTTTATTCTTGTCAAAGAGTGACAAATCTGGCTATGAAATTGGTGGAAAAACTGGTACTTCTGAAACGGTGGTTAATGGCGCTTATACTCAAAAAGAAACAATTGCTACATATATTGGTTACGGCGGTGGAAAAAATGGCGCCGAATATGTCATAATGGTACGTGTAGCGGCTCCGGGAAGGGGGATTAACTTACAGGGAAATCTCCATGCCGGACCAATTTTTACAGATATATCCAACTGGATGATTGATTATATGAAAATAGCACCAAAGGAATAAATATGGGAATAGCTTTACAAACAATGACCAATGAATTGACGCACGTGTTTTTACTGAGCGTCGGCGCGTTTTTACTAGCGATGTTTTTAACGCCAATTTATACGTTTTTCGCTTATCGATATCGCTTCTGGAAGCGCCAAAGGTCGGAAAGTACTGATGGGAAAAAGCTGAAGGTTTTTGCCAAATTCCAAGCGGCAAAATTGCGGCGAAACATTCCGACGATGGCTGGAGTGATTGGCGTAATTTCAATCTTTGTGGTGACGATTTTCTTCAATTTAGACCGAGCGCAGACCTGGCTTCCTCTGGCGGCGTTGGTTGGCGGCGGAATTGTTGGGCTAATTGACGACATTATCAATCTACGCGGCTTGGGCGGCGGTGCGGCGGGTCTTCGTAGTCCAGTGAAGTTTGCGCTTATCACGTTGATTGGCGTGGTGCTTGGTTGGTTTTTCTTTGCCAAACTGGGCGTGGCGAGTTTCCATGTGCCGTTTGTGGGCGAGGTGAATATTGGTTGGTTGATAGTTCCGCTGTTTGCATTTGCGGTGGTGGCTACCGGTAACGCTGTTAATATTTCTGACGGAATGGACGGGCTGGCAGGCGGGCTGCTTGGTATTAGCTTTGGGGCGTTTGGTGTGATTGCCTTATTACAACAACATGTTATATTGGCGGGATTCTGCTTTACTGTTGTTGGTGTACTTTTGAGCTATTTGTGGTTCAATATTTATCCAGCTCGATTCTTCATGGGCGATGTTGGAAGTTTCGCTTATGGCGCGTGTTTGGGCGTTGTGGCAATGCTGACCGACTCTCTACTCCTACTTCCTGTGATTGGCTTGTTGTTTGTAATTGAGGCGGGATCAAGCTTGACCCAAATCGTCAGCAAGAAGCTGTTTAAGAGAAAGATTTTCTTGTCTGCACCGATTCATCATCACTTGGAGGCGATTGGTTGGCCAGAAACTAAGGTGACGATGCGTTTTTGGGTTATTGGCTGCGTGATGGCGTTTATCGGCGTGATGCTGGCGCTTGCTGGAGGTCATATTGCGTAATTCGGTCGCCAAAAATCGTCAATCTATCGCTCAGCCGGTTCGAAGCCATCGACCGATGTATCAGATTGTGCTTTATATGGGGCTTTTGTTGCTACTTGGGCTGATTGTTATGTATGCGCTGGGGCCGCAACGCGCCAACGTGATGAATTATGCTTACGGCACGAATTATAGCGATACGTATTTCTTTGGCAAGCAGCTGACGAGCGTATTTATTGCCGTCGTGGCTTTTTCTGCGTTTTACTTTACGCCGTACAAATGGATTACCGGCGAGAGATCAAAATACATTCTCTACGCTGGATTTGCGCTATGTATTTTACTATTCCTCTCGGGTGCGGTTCTTCATTTGTCGTTTGCGCAAGAAACTAACGGTGCGTATCGATGGTTTTATCTGGGAGGATTAGGTAGCTTTCAGCCGTCAGAATTGCTCAAATATGGCGTGCTATTGTTTTTGGCGGGATTTTTAGGGCGTCGCTCGCAACAGGGAAAATTGAACGACATCCAAGAAACTATCATTCCGCTGAGCATTATTTCCGGATTATCGCTGCTGATGATTGTGTTTTTGCAAAAAGACTTGGGAACGGGAATTTCGTTGATAGCGATTATCTTATCAATGATTTTGGTGGCTGGAATTGATTGGAAGATTTTCAAGAAGATTCTGGCGATTGTTGCACTTTGTGGTTTGGTGATGATTTTTACGTCGCCACACCGAATCGAGCGCGTGATGACTTTTGTGCAGGGCGATAGTCACAAAGGGACGAGCAGTCAAGAAAATAAGAATTATCACATTCAGCAGGCCAGGATTGCGATTGGTTCTGGCGGGCTTCTGGGGCTTGGAATTGGTAAAAGCGTTCAGGCAACAGGATATCTTCCAGAGGCAACTAACGACTCGATTTTTGCTGTCATGGGGGAAACGTTTGGCTTTGTCGGACTAATAGCTATATTAGCGCTATTTACGGCATTATTATTGTCAATTTTGCACGTAGCCGCTAGGCTTCCGAACGTAACGTTGCGGCTAATTGTGGCGGGAATTTTTGGCTGGATTGCTTCTCACGTGATACTGAATATTGCCGCAATGACAGGATTGGCGCCGCTTACTGGAATCCCATTGCCATTATTAAGTTATGGCGGTACAAGCATGTTGTTTATCGCGGCAGCGCTCGGTTTAGTTTTCCAAATTTCCAAATATACATCACATAAAGCATTAGAGGAGGGTGAAAGTGGCCAAGATCTTAGCGGTCGGCGGCGGCTCAGGCGGACACGTTACGCCAGTGGTAGCCGTATTTAGAGAATTACAGAAAACTGGTGATCACGAGCTTCGTTTTTGGTGCGATAAAAAATTTGGCGTCAGCGCACGCGGGATTTTTGCTAAGTTTGATGAGAATATTCCGGTCGATTTGATTATTGCTGGAAAATTACGCCGATATCACGGAAAAAGCATCTCGTTTCATTTACATCCGTCAATTTTATTTCCAAATTTGCGCGACGGTTTTAAGGTGATGGTTGGATTTTTCCAGAGTTTATTTAAGCTTATGAAGTGGCGCCCAGACGTTATTTTCATTAAGGGCGGATATGTTTGTCTGCCGGTTGGCTATGCGGCTCGGCTATTAAGAATTCCGTTGGTTTTGCATGATTCTGACGCGCATCCAGGTTTGACGAATCGCTTGCTGAGCCCCTTCGCAAAAGCTATCGGCACGGGTGCGCCGCTTGAATATTACAATTATCCACCAGAAAAAGCTTCATATGTTGGCATTCCAGTTGCGCCAGAATTCCATCCATATTCTGAGGCTGAGAGGAAAGAACTGAAGGAAAAATTAGGCTTTAATGTCAATAAACCGCTAGTTGTTATTACTGGCGGTGGACTCGGAGCCGGGCGAATTAATTCCGCGATTGTGGCAATTAGGGAAAACCTGCTTTCTGAGGCTTCGGTATTTTTGATATCGGGAAATCAGCAATATGAAGAAATTCTCAAGCAAACCGACGAACGGGAGGGCTGGCGGCTGCAGGCGTTTGTTCACAACGGAATGGCGGAAGTTTTGGCGGCGGCGGATATAGTTGTGACCAGGGCAGGGGCGACTACTCTTCTGGAATTGGCGGCGCTACATAAACCGACAATCATTATCCCCAACGGTCATTTGACAGGCGGGCATCAATTGAAAAACGCTAAGGTTTACCAGGACGCATTGGCGGCGTTGATAGTTTCTGAAGATGAACTGGATAAGGACAACCAAATCTTGGCACGAAAAATAATTGGCGTATTAAAATCTCAGAAAATTCTTAAAGGTTTGGGCGATAACTTCGGTAAATTTGCCAAGCCAAACGCGGCTAAAGATATGGCGAAGATTATTCTTACTACGGTGCGAAGGCAGGGTAGGCGAAAGTGAAATTCCCCTTCTCTAAGAAAAAATCGGACGAGAATCTAAGTCGTCGAGAAATCGCGGCGCGTCGTCGAACCGAGAATTACGATAATTTGCCCACCCAATCGTATCGTCGGAACAGGACGCTTAATAGCCGCCAAACGTCCTCTCCTTTGGAGACTTCCGAGAGACTCGAGACTCACGAATTGGTGAAAAAACGTCGCCGTGTAATGCGGAAAATGTTTGCGACTGCGGTAAGTTTGCTTGTTGTGATATTCCTTTTGTTTCAATTGACAATCAATATTTCAATCCAAACTCCCGACGCAAAAAGTTCTAGTAGCGCTAATAAATATGTGGGCGTTCTTAATGAATATTACAGTGCTCATCCGGCGGAGAGGTTTCGGTTCTTCCTCAATAATAATGACCTCAAGCAATTCTTTTTACAGAAAGCTCCTGAGGTAAAAAATATTCGCGTGGAGGGAGATTTTCTAGCGCGATCAGCTGTTAAGTTGACGTTTAGGCAGCCAGTGGCTCAGTGGTCTTCTGGGGATAAGATTTATTTTGTTGATGATAGCGGTGTTACTTTTGAGCAGAATTATTTTGCCGCGCCTACGGTTGCTGTTCGTGATGAAAGTGGCCTACCGACTAGAGGTGGTCAAGAAGTTATCAATCGTCAATTCTTGAGCTTCCTTGGTCAAGCCGTGTCTGAATTTTCGCAACATAAAATGAATGTTTCAGAGGTTATTCTGCCGGCTAATACTGTACGCCAAGTCTGGTTTAAGGTCGAGGGCAGGGAGACTCAGATTCGTATGACGGTGGATAGGTCTGCTCAAGCTCAGGTTAAACAGGTGATAGCCACTTTGAGTTATTTGGACAATAATGGCGCAAAGCCAGGGTATATAGACGTTAGGGTAGAACAGAGGTCATTCTATAAGTAGGGCGGTCAACTTCTCTTCTCTGGATAGAGTAAGTTCTCTTTTTGTTCTATTACTGTATGGCGTAGAAAATATATATAACAATATAAAAATATGCAAAAGTCAAATAATCGCAAAATGATAAGCTAGGGGAGTAGGGCAATAAAAATATAAAAATGTCAAATAATATAAAATGCATTGTGGAAAACTTAATGAGTTTACGGCGCGCATACTCAGAGTTTATATTGATGTAAAAATATCAATGTAGCACTCCGGCGTATATAGTGCTGGAATTAAAAAAAATATTTTTTAAGTTCGTATTTTGTTGGTGTATTTTTTTATAAAAGACGGTATGTTTTATGAGGTTGTATATAGTAAGAGAATCCCCTAGCCGAATTATCAGAAAAGTTCGTTTTATAAGGTGTTAGCGAATATATGTAGACATATGTATATTCATCTTTATGTGGTATTTATTATTGCGTAAAAGGTACATTGTGCGACATTAAAACTATATCTAAAACACGACTATTTCATCGTCTTTCTTCGCGATAAATTTATCTCATTTTTACCAAATCAGCCTACTTGTCATTTATTGTTTTATAAAGCCGCCCTATTTGCTGGCTTGGTGAGTTTTATGTTGTATATTGGTTTATTCGCATTGGCTCGGATTTATAATTTATGTTTGTATCGCGCAAAATTTATCAATATAAATACTCAGCCGGATTCGGCTTTATGTATGCTTAAAAATGACTAATAATTAGTTCGTATTTTGTTCTATTGTTTTTTAATCGCTAGTTTTGCGAAAGAGCTTGGGTGATTCTGTGCTTAATTATTTCACTGTTCCATTCGCCTGCCTTAAATCACAGTAGGGGTATTCCCCTGTCTTATTTTGATTGCCAGTAAAATGTGCCTTATCAAAAAAGACACCTCATTTTTGAGGTGTCTATACAACAACAACTGCTCAGCCATCATACTACTTTTTAAGAGATTGTCCAAGCCTCCAGTTTATCTCACCAGTTATGCTGCGACCATTTTCAGCAGCTAGCACAACTAAGCGTTCATATACTTCCTGCTTGATTCGTACATTATAAACTGGCGTAGGTATCTCAACCTTAGATTTGATGATCTTGCCATTCTTTTTTACAATTCGATTTACTATTGGCATAGTCTTTCCTTTCTTTAGAGCACCCTAGCGCCAAGCGAGGCGTTAAGCTTATATTTTTATTATCTTTTCGGGTTTGCGATTCATTATAATATGACGTATCCTCTAATTCTTAATGTGTCTCGCCTGAGTGCTTCTATTATAGCAAAATTGCACTCATAATGTAATCATTTTGCATGCATTTTATGTAAAATTTATCCTGAAAATGATAATTTACCATATGGAGTCGCCGTACATAAATAAAATCCACCCCCATTTTCAGAGGGTGGAAAGAGAGCATGGATGCTTAAACCATGTGTTTGCAGTTTATCACTATTTATTAGATTCCGCAATATGCTTAAACATACAATAAAATAAGGCGTACCGCTTTCCGAGACCAGACCCGGGGCGCATACACCTTATGTTGACATATTACCGCGACCATCATAAAAAATCAATAAATGGTTGTTATTAATATTGTCTTTGGTTATAGCTACCTAACAATTTAGACATTTATACAGTTCTGGTGGTGTTTAAGGGTAATACATCAGTCAAAATAAAATAAGACAGCCCGCTTGCCCTAACATAAGGGGGCGCTGCTGTCTTACATTGCCATATTACTACAACCGTCATTGAAAAATCAATAATATCGCCTTTCGTTATAGTTCCCTAACAATTTAGATAT
>CAUTWT010000015.1:0-9282 GCA_963542525.1 uncultured Candidatus Saccharibacteria bacterium
ATTTTGTCAATCCAGAAAATTGGCAGGAAGCGTTTGATGAATTGTTGAAGTCGACGCACGAGTTTTTGGAGGCGTTGGGATTAGATCCTAGGAATATTCACGAGTTGGATGTTCCGGCGGAAGACAGGGCACATTACAGTAAAAAAACGATTGACATTGAATATGATTTTCCAATTGGCAAGGAAGAGCTGATGGGAATCGCGTATCGTACTAATTTTGACCTGACGAATATTCAGCGCGTCAGCGGGAAAAGTATGGAATATACGATCAAGGGGACCAATGAGAAGTTTGTGCCGCATGTGATTGAGCCGAGTTTTGGTGTTGAGCGGGCGCTGATGGCGGTCTTGTCGAGTGCGTATCGCGAGGACGAGCAGAACGGCAGCAAACGTGTTTATTTGGCGCTTCCAGAACATTTGGCGCCAGTTAAATTTGCCGTTTCGCCGCTACTTAAGAATAAGCCGGAACTGGTGGAGAAGGCGCGTGAAATTTACGCCGACCTATCTAACAACAATCCTGGACGTGTTATGTGGGATGACAATGGAAACATTGGTAAGCGCTATCGCCGTCAGGATGAAATTGGTACGCCGCACTGCGTAGTTGTCGACTTTCAGACGCTGGAAGATGACACTGTTACCGTTCGTGAGCGGGATACGACGGAGCAGAGGCGAGTTAAGGTCGGGGAGCTGCTGCAGTGATTGACGACGACTTTCGCCGACGATGGGGGTTGCCCGAGGAGGACTTCGACAAAAGATTCCAGAAAACAGTCTATAGGGTTTTGGCGATTACAGATAATAGTATAGAGGTTGAAGAGTCGAAATTGAAAACGCTTGCATATACCGCCGGAGCGTCTATGGATACCTATGTATGTGGTAATTCATTTTATAGTTGGGAGGCTTATTTTAATGTGAAAAAATACCTTCTTGAGGCAAAACAGCCGTATGAACTAGCTGCAAAAATAGAGAATTTATTGAAATGCCATGGCATATTGAACGATTCTCAGAAAGAGCGTGTGGTCAATACTATCAATGACGGGAATATAGGAATCAGAATCATCAAAAACAAGGACAATGATTACATAACTTATCCTCAAGGTGAGCCGATGCTAGATGAAAAAGTCGTAGATCGCGCCTTGCTAAGCCTGGACGGCGATAGTGCAAAAGAATATAAGAAGGCATTAAAAGCATATGCTTCAGGGAAATGGAACGAATCATCAAACGGTACTCGGCGGGCTCTTGAAGAGTATTTGAGACAATACTTGAATAATAAAGCAGGTCTTGAGACCAACAGTTCAAAGATAGGAAAGTTTCTCAAGGATGCTGGCGTTGCTGAGCATTTTCGTATATCAATTGTCAACCAGATTAAAACTCTGGAAAATCAGTACAATTCAGGGTCAAAGCATAACTCAAAAACGCAAGGAGCTGCGGAGGCTGAATATTTGATATATTCTGTTGGTGTTATTGTGAATACTTTAGAACAGCTTAAGGTGCTATAATTATTCTCATGTCAAACGCCATAAACGGACAACTTATCACACACGATTCAGAAGGTGCTATCAAGCGCGATTACCTCTATCGCATTTCCATAAAGGCTCTGATTTATAATGATGCTGGGCAGATTTTGGTTGTTAAAGAGGACGGGCGACCGCTTTGGGATCTTCCTGGCGGCGGAATGGATTATGGCGAGACTTTTGAGTCGGCTTTGAAGCGGGAATTATATGAAGAAGTTGGCTATAAGGGCAATCTTCGCTATCAGCTTTTTGACGCGTCGGACGAGATTTATATTGAGCGAATTGATGCTAACCAAATCTGTTTTTCTTGTCGTGTGTGGACGGAAAACTTTGATTTTTCAGCGGGCGTCGATGCGGACGAAGTGATGTTTATGGATCCTGAAGAGTTGCGACTCCAAGAGAGCGAGTCGGGCGCGCCGCTTCGATATAAAGTGCATTTGAAGTGGCAGAAATTGTGTGGCGCAAAGAGTTTGCCGACAGAGTAGTATTGACTTTTTCCATAAAATAGTATAGAATATCAGGCATGGAAAAAAGTACAGGCGGCGTATCTTTTGATATTAGATTTATTGACTCTGGTGATGGCTCAGAGAATTATTCCTCTGTCGAAAGTCGGCGCTTGATTGGGATTTATGATGGCGATTGGTCTTTAGGGGAAGATGGAGCCGTGAATGCGTCTATGGTATTTGCCAGAAGAGTGGGCGATATTCGTAGTCATGGGAATTTGATAGAAAAGGTTCGCGGAATTGGTGAGAATATGGCGCGAGTGTCTATTTCAGAGTGCCTTGGAGTTGAGTGTGAAAAGGTGAAGCTGGACGGCAGGTTACTGAATGATCCTATGTCATACGGTGGAATTTCTTTCTCGTGTAGAGCGATTCCGACCGAGCTTTATGTCCCTGACTCTTTTGAAGATAATCAAAAGATTGAAGTTGTTAGGATTGCTCTGCGTGTTGGGACTGTGGCTTTGCGCTGTTCGGAATTGCCGCTGAAAGAGCTCAAGGAATCTCCTACTAAGTATTTTTCTCCGAGTGAAGTAGATGAGTTGGTTCGTATTTTTCACAGTAACGTGGATTTTGGCAGCGAGTGGAGAGAATATAAGAAAATGGCTCTAAGGATTTAACGTATGAAGAAAACTGATAATTACGGCGCCAGAGCTGAAATCGAGAATATTGTCGATGATGGCAGAAGCGTGGCCGAGGCTTAGATACGGAATTTACATTTAATATTGTCATTGCTATAATAACCATATGCATATTATTCTTGGTGGGACGAGTGGGCTTGGATTAGAAATGGCGAAGCAGCTACGGAAACGTGGCGATCGTGTGCTGGTGCTGGGTAAGACTTATGATCCGCAAAAACACGGCGAGGGTTTTCCTCTGGATGTGTATTATTCAGATCAAGTGGAAGCGGCGTCGGCGCGAATTGAGCATATCTTAAACGGTGATGATATTGATCAATTCGTGTGGGCGGCTGGATATGGCTGGCGCGGCAATTTTGAAGATCAGCCGAGTGTTCGCAGTATGGCGGAAGTTAATTTTTCTGGCGCGTTGCCGCTGGTTCAATGGGCTTGGCGTAAGATGTCAACGCAGAATCGCAAGTCTGTACTGACGATTATCGGGTCGACAAGCAGCGTTAAAGCGCGCTCAGATGAAGCTGTGTACGTTGCGACGAAGCACGCTCAAGCGGGTTTGGCGCGAAGTTTGGGAATGCAGGCAGATGAGCAAAAACTTCCAGTTAGAGTTGCATTATTTTTGCCAGGCGCCATGAAAACTCCGTTCTGGAATGGGCGAGATCTTCCAACTGACTATATGTTTTTCAACGATCCTGCGAAAATTGCCACACACATTATCAACGCGATTGATTGTCAGCAGCAGCCGTTTTTGGAATGGGCGTTGCCAAAAGGTACGTTGGTTTAGATTCTCCAGGGTGCTATAATTCAAGCATGACAAATGGTTCGAATAATGATTATTTTGGGGTAAAAGTTGTAGTTATTGGCGGCGGAACGGGAAGTTTCACGCTGCTTTCTGGATTGAAAAAATATACACACAGCATTACAGCGTTGGTCAATATGGTCGACGATGGCGGCTCAACGGGCGTGTTGCGCGATGAATTGGGCGTGTTGCCGGCGGGCGACGTCAGGCAATGCCTGGTGGCGTTAAGCACTTCGCCGAAAGTTCGCGATTTGTTCAATTACCGGTTCGGCGAGGGCAGCATGAAAGGTCACGCGTTTGGCAATTTATTCATGGCAGCGCTGGAAAAGATGACAGGAAGTTTTGCTGATGCGGTGGAATTGGCTAGCGAAGTTTTGGGTGTCAATGGTCGAGTTTATCCGATTACTCTGGATGATACAACGATGTCGATTAAGCTGAAAGACGGCACGGTTGTTGATGGTCAACACGCGGCTGAGTCGCTTAAGATTCCACGCGGCGAGCGTCCGTGGCTAGAGCTTAAACCGCCAGCTACTATTAACCCGCGAGCCCGTCAAGCGATTTTGGATGCCGATTTGGTGGTAATTGCGCCGGGACTTTTGTATGGTAGTTTGGCACCAGCGTTGTTGGTTCGAGGTGTTACTCGGGCGCTTGCTGAAACGAAGGCGAAGAAAGTCTATGTTTGCAATTTGGTCACAAAACCAACGCAGACTGATGGATTTACCGTGGCGGATTTTGCGGATGAAATTGAGCGATTTTCAGGGGTGAATATGGATTATGTGCTTTACAATAATCATCGTCCGCCAGAGGAATTGATAAAGAAATATGCTCACGACGGCGAATATTTGGTCGAGTGGGATAAGGAATTGCTGAAGAAAAAACATTATTATGCGTCGGGCAAGCGTTTGATTGCTGATGACGTGTGGGTCAACACGAACTCCAACAGCGATCCGTTGGCGGCTCAGCGCAGCTTGATTCGCCACGACGCCGACAGGGTGGCGCGCGAATTGATGCGGATTTATTTTGCGTAGATTCCAGGTCTTGATAATTTCCCATTACTATGATATAATGCAAAGGTTGTGTCAAGTAAAAATTGTATTTTGAACGAAAAAGAGATTATACCCGCAGAAGAGGTTTTTCATGAATCATGCCGTAAGGTTTTAGATAGCTATATTAGTTGTACTGAAGGTGAGCGCGAGGATTTTAAGGATCATGCTTACCGAGTGCATAAGATCGTAAAAGCATATACGGGTGATGATTTACCTCCAGAGGCGGCTTCGTTGTCATTGATTCACGACGTTGCTGATAGGATGTTTAATAAAGAGAGCACAAAATATAACGATACGTGGGCCAGGAATGCCGCAGATGCACTTTATGAGTTTATGGATGATGAGAATATTAGTCATGATCAGTTGAAATACTCCGCATGCTTACTGGCTGATATGGCCAAAATTGAACAAAGTGCGGCTCATCATCGTAAGTTAATGGCTGAAATCGCCAAAGAAGAGTCTAATGAGGATTATCAAGAAATATACTCCTTGGTTGCCGAGCGAAGTATGGACGAAGTTTCTCCTGAGCAGTGGGTGATTGCTCAGCCATTATTAGATTTCAACCATATGGGAATGGAGATGGATAAGGTTAATATCGAGTCGTTTATAATAAAAGGCGCCGAGATAATGGATAATTTGCAGCATCCGTCGTCAAAGAGGGAATCTGCAGCTTTACAGGATGTGCTGGAAGCTGAGTCATTCTATGCTCCAATTCTTGAGGCGATGGGGTATGAGGCTTTTGCTGCAGAACTACGTAGTGCGGCTAAAATAAGACGACTAATTGGTCAAAATAGGGAAGAACTTATTGAAAGTGCTAAAGAGACACAAGACAGGGTTCTACAAGTCGGCGTGGATAAAATTGCAGACAAGATATTTGGTGTGAATGATGGTACTATCAATTACGCTATTCGTAAAAATGAGGATTCTGGCGAATATTCTACTCACATGGGGGAATTCGCTGCTGATACCAAATATGGCAATATGGTTGCTGGAAACTGGCGTATTAAAACTGTAGGATCGCTTGCGGATAAACTTAAGGGCGGCGACGGAATTATGGATGTTGTCGGTATGATGGTGATATCTAGAGACCGTAAAACGATAGCTCGTGATTTTGCGCATTTTATTGCTGATAGGTTGAAGGAGTTTAGACCAGTATGTGCTCGGAGTAAAAACAGACCGGTATATATCCAGGGAACTAAAGAATATGTTGATATTGTGGAGCGTAATCTTCGTGAATTGGGCGTTAGTTCGGATGAGTATTTGGTAAAAATTGATACCGATGAAAAGTGCGAAAAACGAGGATATTCTATCTATGAAGTATCCAAAGTAACATTTGCTGTGGATATTGACGGTGTTGAGACTCCAGTTGAAATACAGTTTGTCACAAAAGACGAGCGACGTAGTTCGAGAGTGGAAGAAAAATCTCATCTTATTTATAAATATCTACAATCTCTGGGTTTTGGTAAAGACTATCTAGAAAAAGAAACGGCTCGCCAGCGTTACGATAGAATGACGATAATCAATCTTGCGAAAAAGGTCTTGGGGGATCTACATAAGCGACGCTACGATATGATAGATAGCAAAAACACTGGTAACCTTGGACTTAATCCGAAGTCTCTGTCTAATGAAGATGAGTTTATTGAGAACCTGATTGCTCTACGGGCTGACAATTAATGACTTGCGCGTGATATAATCATACTAATGACAACTTACTATACTGACGGCTCTGCTTCGCCGAATCCCGGTCCAGGTGGGTTTGCGGTTATCCGTGATCTTCAGCCTTATATTTTGGGGTCGGAAGATGGCGACACCACTAATATTCGTATGGAAGGCAAGGCTTTAATTGCGGCATTAAAAGATGCTAATGGCGCGCCGTGCGTGATTTATTCTGATAGTGAATTTTGGATTAACGTGGTTACCAAGTGGGCGCCGGGCTGGGAAAAGCGCGGCTGGACGAAGAAGGGCGGCGAGATTAAAAATCTGGACATCGTGCGTGAACTATACGAACTATACTCGAATTCTCAGGCGAATTTGCGTTGGGTGCGCGGTCATGAGGGCGACGAAGGAAACGAATTGGCTGACGAATGGGCTAATCGGGCGCGCGAAGGCGAGAGATTGGTTAAATAACTGCTAGCGACATCTGATAAAAATTGCTATACTAGAAAAATGGAAGAAGTGAGGGAAACGACTGATATTTTTTTGTGGGCAAATCAAAATGATGCAAAGAAGAATGATTTACAGATAGAGCTGTTCTTATTTAGTAAAAATTACACGCCGTATTTTATGCCGATAAAAGGCGATGTTGAGCAGCAGCTCAGGCCGTTGTTCTTGTTTGACTATATCAATCAGGTCAATTTGGGTGCGGGTACTGGATTGAGCGTTCGCGATTATGAATTGAGTGAATCGGAAGATAATGTTCTGTTGAGGACTGATCTGGAAAAGGTTGGGCGAGCTGAAACGCTGATTCATTTGATTGAACATGAGCGTCACGACATCGTGGAGTTTTCAGAGACTGAGCACGAGTTTAAGCGAATGAAGGGAATTGTGGCGCGATTTACTGACCCGAATAATCCTGACGCGACATTTTACACAGTTAAGTTGATTCAGCAAGGTCAGACGCTAAAGAGTGCGTTGGCTTGGGAGTTTTCTGATGGCAAATTTGGTTCATTTAATGCGGAGGTTGGTTTTAAGGTTCCGGATGATAATCAAGTTTTGATTGTCGGTAAAGATATTTTTGCGTTTAATCCTGGAAAATTTGAGCGAATGTTTGGCTATGAATATAAAAAGCAGGTGATTGCTGATAAAAAAGTAGCGGAAATTGAGAAGGAATATAAGCTAAGTTTTCCGGAGGGAATGGATCTCAATGCGTTGGTGAAGGAGCGCAAAAAGACGATTAATAAATTGCAGAAATTGGAAGTCGGCGCGGTTAAACAGGAAGATGTTTTGGACTATGCTGATGAGATGCAATTGGAGTTGATGAGCGACGATAACGGCGCGATTATTATCATGGACGGTAATGATTTGGATATGTTCGTAAACCTCATTAACGAGGATTATATCGAGAGCAAAATCACGGGCAAGCGTTACGAAATTAAGTCGAAGAAGTTGCTCGGCGAGCCAGAAGGCGAACCGCCACGGGGCTAAAATGGATCAAGAATTAGCGTTGGCTATTCTGCTGAGCGGTCGGTCGGCGTTGCTGACTGGTGCGGCTGGAACGGGCAAAACTTACCTGTTGAATACTTTTATTGCGCAGGCGCGAAAACGGGGTAAAAAGGTGTCGGTAACAGCGACAACTGGTCTGGCGGCGACACATCTTGGGGGCAATACGATTCACAGCTGGAGTGGCATTGGCGTGAATGATCATTTGCCGAACAATTTTTTTGAACGATTGTCAAAAACGCGGCGTGATGTGATTTCTAAAACTGACGTCTTGATCATTGACGAGATTTCAATGCTTCACGATTTTCGGCTGGATATGATTGATAAGGTTTTAAGAACCGTCAGGGAAAATGATCAGCCGTTTGGTGGCATTCAGTTGGTGATGAGCGGCGACTTTTTCCAATTGCCGCCAGTGAATCGTCCGAACGAGCAGGGCGGCGGATTTGTGGTTTATTCTGATGCTTGGCAAGAACTTCAGCCGGCGGTTTTGTATTTGGAGCGACAATATCGTCAGAATGATGAGCAGCTTTTGGAGATTCTGACCGCTCTAAGAACTGGCGATGTTAGGCGACGTCACGTCGAGGCGTTGCTGGCGCGTACGGAAATTGAGCCGCCAGATGGTGATATCACAGAACTACACACCGTAAACGTTGATGTTGATGATATCAATATTCAAAAATTGGCGGAATTGCCGGGTGAAGAGCGTTCGTATCAGCAAACGACGACGGGCTCGAAAATTTATGTAGAGAATCTGCAAAGGTCGGTTTTGGCTCCAGAAAATCTGGTAATTAAGCTGGGCGCGTTGGTGATGGCAGTTAAAAATTCGCCGCAAAAATTATATGCCAATGGTAGCATTGGAATGGTCGTGGATTTCGAGCCGCTGACGGAATATCCTGTTGTTGAGTTTCGAGATGGTCGTCGGGTGACGATGGTACCGGATGTTTGGGAATTACGAGACGGAGAGCGCAAACGAGCGAGTATTTCTCAAGTGCCGCTGCGTTTGGCGTGGGCGATAACGGTTCACAAAAGTCAGGGAATGACGCTTGATGCGGCTAAGATTGATCTGAGAAAGGCGTTTGTCGAAGGTATGGGTTATGTGGCTTTGAGCCGTGTGCGAGATCTGGACAATTTATATCTATATGGAATTAACCGTAGGGCGCTGGAAGTTTCTCCTGACGCGCTGGCGATTGACGAGGTCTTGAGGCAGGCGAGTAGGGAGTCTACTGAGAGATATAGAGATGTAGTCTTTAGATCCCATTAATAGTTTCTTGAATAGAGTGCTGGAGTTTATTGCTATTGATTCCTTGAGGATTATTTACTATACTGACGCTAAGAACCACCGGAACTAAATCGCCTTAATTGAGCGGTTCGCCGGTGTTCTTTTTATTGTTAAAAGCGTATACTAGTTTGCCTTCTAGCTGTAGATTAGTCTGAAATAACTTTAAGTACTAATCTATTTCTCAAAACTATTAAATAGCGTAGGCTTATACCAACCCAACACTAGGCTTTTCCACAAAAATGTGGAAAAGTTTTTATTTGCCACAAAAATGGGTAAAAAGTCAAAAAAAGGGCTTGCAAGTGGGTAGGTGTGGGTAGTATAGTGGAGTCAGTGGAACGAAAGTTGATGGAAAATCACCAACAA
>CAUTWT010000016.1:0-6968 GCA_963542525.1 uncultured Candidatus Saccharibacteria bacterium
TACTAGCATTTTCACTTCACCCATGCTATAATTAGTCAAGACGTTTTATAAAATCTAACGAGTAAAGAGATGGCAAAGAAGAATACGAAACGAAAGCTGATTGGTTTGGTGAGTAACTTGAGCAACCACCGAACTTACTATACTACTGTTAACACCCAGAACCGCACTACAAAAGGTCAGGGTAAATTGACACTACGTAAGTACGACCCAATTGCAAAGCAACACGCTACTTACACTGAGACTAAGAAAAACCTTGGTCGTAACGAAGTTAAAGCTCGTAAAAGCTAATTTAACAGGATTATACAGAAGCTCCCTCACGTTAAGAGGGAGTTTTTATTTGGCAATAACGTCTGACTATTTCCTCAATCGAGATTTCATATCACGAATGGTATTCATATAGTAAAGAAAAGCGTCATATGGCGAATCATACGGGCTAAAATAAGCGTGGACATCGCCGTCGGTAAAATTCTTCGTTCCCATGTAATAGAGGTGGTCTGAAGTTTGCAATTTTCGCCAATCGCTAATTAAACCTTCGTCTTTGCTATTCAAAACCTCATCCTCAAGCTCATAGACATATCGCAAAGCTTCTTTCTGCAGGCTGTTTCCGTTCCAAGCCGTCAAATCTCGCTCGGCGTCCGCCCACGTTACAGGCGATGGCATACTTATTTCACCGGCAGGCGCATTCGCGTCTAGCGCTTCGCTAACGGTATAGAAAGTATTGCCGTCAGCGCTCAGCCATTTATCAACAAACTTCTCAAAGAAGCCGAAAATCCCAGATTCCGCCCATTGATGTTCGCCGAAAGTTTCATAGTCCATAAACAAGTTAAGTAGTGGCGCGTAACGGACAGAATCTTCCACCCACGTATTAAACTTGTCCGCGGTCAATGGCCATTCATTCCATTTTCGATCGCTAAACCTAAACGCCAAATCATCACTCAATCGATAATTCTTAAGCAGTAATCCAATTTTCTTCGTGCCTCTCGGGCGATATACATAATTCGGACTGCGCCAATTCAGAATCGGATCCCAGCCCTCAGCCAACACACCCTTGAAACCATCCTGCTCAGCCCATTTCGCCAAGTCATCGCTATACGCCAATTCTGTATTTGCCAAAACTCGCGTTTCCGCACCAAAAATCTCACGAATCTTCCAGCGGTGAAGATCAACTTGACGCTCGAACTCCTTACGTGAATAGAAAAACGCCAGACTGTGATGATACGGACTTGATAATATTTCTACTTGACCAGTCTTCACCAAGCGCTTGAAACTTTCCAAAACTTCAGGATTAAATCTTTCGGCTTGCTCTAAAAACGTTCCACTAAAACTCAGCGAGATCTTAAAATCAGGATATTTTTTCAATAGTTTTTCAAGCAAAGCATTCATCGGCAAATATGACTTTTCTGCAACTTTTTGGAATATTTTTTGATTGTCCTGATCTGGATTTTGACCGCCAGAGAAATAATTATGCTTCCAAGCCACGTCAAATATACTATACTCGCGTATTCGCCACGGTTGGTGCACGTGTAGATATAAAACTATTCCTTTATTTTTATTCATGCCAGCGCTCCTTTATACAGTTTTAGACATTTTCTAGCGGCGTCTTGCCAGGAAATTCTCGCGTATTCATTCTTAACGTTTTTCTTCAAAGACTTCTGCAAGGCAGGCGATTCAGCGATATTAACAATTTCATCCGCCAATTTATTCACGTCCCAATAATCAAACCGCATAATATTGTTCAGAACCTCACCAACGCCAGATTGACGACTAATAAGTAACGCCGTGTCATGATGCGCCGCCTCCAAGGCAGTCAAACCAAATGGCTCAGAAACCGAACTCATCACAAAAACATCAATCAAACAGTAAATATCTCGCCACTGTTTTCCGCGCACAAATCCCGTAAAAATCATCTTATCGCTAATCCCTAAATCTGCCGCCAGCTCAATCAGCTCATCTCTTTGCTCGCCATTTCCGGATAAAACAAAAACAATCTTCTCATATTTTTCAAGCGCCTTCGCTGCAGCTCGCACAAAATACGTCAAACCCTTCTGAACCGTGAGTCGCGTCAACGCGCCAACAACCGTATAGCCATCCTTTTTCAACTCCTCCAAATACCTGTAAGTACTGGCGTCATACTCATGTGGCGGCAAATCAGCCAAATCAATCGCGTTATAAACCACCTCAATTTTCTCTGGCGGAATGTGATAATTCTTAACAATTATTTCCTTCGTGATTTCACTAACGGCGATTATCCGATCAGCCATCAACAAGCCTTGTTGCTCAATTTCGTGAACCAGAGGATTTCCTGACTGCTCGCCAGAACGGTCAAATTCCGTCGCGTGAACATGCACAATTAGCGGCGCGCCCGTCATTTCCTTAGCAATTATTCCAGCTTCCATCGTCAACCAATCATGCGCGTGAATCGCATCGGGCTGATGATTTTTCACAAATTTCCGAACGTATTTGCCATATCTACGTTGTACAGCGCGCATCGGCGAAAGACCGTATTCATCCTTAGCGTTTTCACGATCTTCCTCCGAACCGCTATTATACGCGCCCAAATCGTGATAATTCGGCGGCAAAGGAGTGGCTGAATAGATATTCATATAGTCAATTCCAGGATGCTCGGCGGTGTAGGGGATAATAAAGTCGATATCAACGCCCTCCGAAGCAAGCGCCTTCGACATCTGATAGCAAGCAACGCCAAGTCCGCCACTATTGTGCGGAGGAAGTTCCCACCCAAGCATTAAAATTTTCATCTCTGAGTTAATTGTAGAACTACGCTTATGTTTTTTCAAGGGATTTTGGGATCTTTTTCACGAGTTTTTTATTTTTCACAATTTTAACATTTGCGACAAAGCTAATTCGTGATAAAATGGTTGCTATAGGAGTGTAGCTCAGGTGGCTAGAGCACTGGTCTCCAAAACCAGGTGTCGGGGGTTCGAGTCCCTCCACTCCTGCCAAGATTCTCGCTAGAAAGAGAATCTTTTTTATTAGTCAAAAATCTGCTATAATTTTTCAATATGAAACCTTTATCACCTTCACTTCCGCATATTATCGCCATGGTTGGTGCGCCAGGTTCAGGGAAGACGCAATTTGCTGTAGAATTTGCGAAGATTTTCAATTCTCCAGTGGTAAGTTCTCGACAATTTGAAGTTTTTACGGACAATACAAAAACCATTTCTGACGCGACATTGTCGCTTTTGGAAGAATTTTTGAAGACTAAGCAAACTGTCATTTTGGACGGATCAACAGATCAGCGCACGAATCGTATGCGTATCAATCGCCTTGCCAGGGAATACGGATATAAAGTCCTATTTGTTTGGGTGCAAACCGATCCAGCCACCGCCAAGCATCGCTGGATAAAAACTTACGGCGGAAATGACGAATCTTTCGAGCGACGATTGAAGCAATTCTCAGCGCCACATAGCAGCGAGTCTTACATCGTGATCAGCGGCCGTCACACCTTAAGCAGCCAGGCTCGCACTGTTCTTAAGCAAATCGGCACCAGTCGCCCAGAAGCTCCACGCCGCCCAATTGCTGGAAATCGCATTAGCATAGGTTAGTTATGGCAATTATTACCGACGAAGAATTCGGAGAAATTGTCGTTAAAAAACGTAGCTTAGCGAAGACTGTTAGTTTGAAAATTGCGCCAGACGGACGAATACAAATCACAATGCCGCCATATGCGCCACTGTTAACTGCAAAGGCATTGATTAAAACTTCCCGCAAGCAAATACGCGAATTAGTTTCTCAATACCGAGAAAAACTTTCTTACACGAAAAATCAGCAAATCGGCAAAAGTCATCACTTATTGATACAAACGACCGCGAGACCTTCAAACGTGAAAATCGTCGGAACACAAATATTGGCAGAAATCAACGAGGCGGAATCCGTCGAATCGGCTGCAAACCAACAACTTATCCGCAGTAAAATTCTGGTCGCGCTCAGAAAAGAAGCCAAGTCATATCTACCGAGGCGATTGTCGTTTTTAGCGAAAGAACACGGCTTTTCTTTTGCTCGAAGTAAAATCACACACTCATCAAGTCGCTGGGGGAGCTGCTCTTCATCTGGAACGATTAGCTTGAATATCGGGATGATGAACTTGCCGTTTGAGCTAATTGATTACGTAATTATCCACGAATTGTGCCACACCAGGCATATGAATCACTCGACGAAATTCTGGGATGAAGTTGCCAAATTTGACCCGCATTATAAAATCCACCGAAATGAATTGAAAAAATATTCGCCATACATATAGAAACGCATATGCTTATGTTATACTTTAGCTATGTGGGCGCTAATTTTTCTATTGATCACTCTGAGTGTTGTTTTAGTTGTTATAGCTATTGTTTTACATAAAATATTGTCGGAAATTAGCGATAAATCTGATTGTAAGAAAAACCATAAAAAAAGCTTCAGTGAACATCAAAGAATGATCACGCTTATCAATAATATTACCGACGCGATTCTCAGTACAGACGAACACGGAGTTATCAATACGTACAATTCGGCGGCGCTTAATTTAATTGACACGAACAGCGGAATTAACGGCGAACATATCAGTCAAGTGCTGAACCTTGAAACGACGGATAAAAAGCCGATTGACATTTTTAAGGAACTTACCAAATCTTCCGCAATTCGCCAACGCGACGATGTTCTGATGAAAATCGAAGATGGCGATTATATTCGCCTGGAAGTTACGCTTGCGCCAGTTCAGGGTGGCGATAAAATGACGCCGGACGGATATGTACTTATCTTGCGCGACATCACGAAGACGAAGAGCCTCGAGGAGGAGCGCGATGAATTTATTAGCGTAGTTAGTCACGAATTACGCACACCGATTGCCATTGCTGAAGGTTCGCTGAGTAACGCCAAATTGCTAGTCGAGCGTAAAATGACTAGCAAAATTCCCGAAGCCATTGACGAATCTCATAAGCAAATTTTATTCTTAGCGCGAATGATCAACGACCTCAGTACGTTATCACGCGCCGAGCGAGGAGTAGCTGATGAAACGGAGATAATTGACGTGACGGAGTTGGCTGCTCAGATAAATTCCGAATATTCACCTCAGGCGAGCGAGAAAGGTTTGGCTTTCAATTTGGATATCGGCGGGCGACTTGGCGTAGTTAAAGTTTCTCGTTTATATCTGGAGGAAATTCTCCAAAACTTCATCACCAATGCCATTCGATACACGCAAAAAGGCTCCATCACTTTATCAATCAAGAAAAATAAATCTGACGAAATCACCTTCAAGGTTATTGACACGGGAATTGGCATTAGCAAAGCCGACATGGCAAAAATTTTCGACAAGTTTTACCGCGCAGAGGATTATAGAACCCGCGAGACGAAAGGCACGGGATTGGGTCTATATGTTTCCGCCAAGTTGGCGAAAAAATTGGGCTGTAAAATTGAAGTAGAAAGCCGATTAAACCATGGATCGACGTTCGGATTCAAGCTGAAAGAGTTCAAAAATAATGACAAATAATATTCGGTCAACTTGTTTTTTTGACTCGGATGAATTACAATGACTATTGACAGTCTGTGAAAAACAGACTTTTTAAATTGGGAGAAAATATGGCACAGAAAGGCAAGGCAAGCAGCAAAACTACGGTTCGTCGAATCAAGGCTACTGACGACGCGCCAAAAAAAGAAAAAACTGTAGCGGAAAAAATCGATAAACCAGCAAAAATCACCGCAAAAGCACCTAAAAAATCTGGCGAAAAAGGCGGATTGATTGGATATTTCAAGGGAGCTTGGGAAGAACTGAAACTAGTTCGCTGGCCAACCCGCTCAGCAACTTGGGCAATGACAGCAGCGGTGCTTATCTTCACCTTTGTGTTTGTCGTTCTGATTTTATTACTTGACGCCGCATTTAACTGGGGCTTTAACCAAATTTTGAAATAGAGGAGATATTATGAGTTCAAAACGATATGACGATAGCAAGCAATGGTATGCAATTCACACTTATTCTGGCTATGAAGAAAAAGTTGCCGAATCAATCCGCCAACGAATCAACGGCGTCGATATGGCTGATAAGATTTTTGACGTTATCGTGCCAAAGGAAAAGCAAATTCAAATTCGCAACGGTAAGCGTAAAATTGTTGAAGCTAAGATCTTCCAGGGCTATGTCTTGGTTGAGATGAAATTGACCGATGAAACTTGGTACATCATCCGCAACACGCCGGGCGTTACTGGATTTGTGGGCGCCGACACTACGCCAACTCCAGTTTCTGAAAAAGAGATTGCGAAGATTAAGAAGCGAATGGGCGTTGAAGAGCCAAAGCACCAGATTGATTTCTCAGAGGGCGAAGTTGTTTCAATCATCGACGGTCCGTTCAAGGGCTTTGACGGCGCCGTGAGCGAAATTGACGCATCTAAGGGAACTTTGAAGGTTATGGTCAGTATGTTTGGTCGTGACACTCCAGTCGAGTTGGACGCCCTGCAGGTTAAAAAAGTTTAGCTTGCAATTTTAAGCATTTTTCGATATAATATTCGAGTTACGCACTACAAACTATAAGGAAGAACTATGGCAAAGAAAATTATTGGTAATTTGAAATTACGCATTCCAGCCGGTCGAGCAACAGCAGGTCCTCCAGTGGGATCAACGCTTGGTCAGTGGGGACTAAACATGATGGACTTCATTAATCCATTCAATGACGCTACAAAAGATATGATGGGTAAGGACGTAATTGTTCACATTCAAGTTTACGAAGACCGAACATTTACTTGGAACTCACTTGGCCAGCCAGTTGACGACATGATTCGCGAAAAAGCTGGCATCCAAAAGGGTAGCGGCAAGCCACACTCAGACAAGGTTGGTAAGATTACTCGCGCACAATTGCAAGAAATCGCTGAGGCGAAAAAAGATCAATTGAACGCAATCGACATCGAAGGAGCAATGAAAGTTATCGCCGGATCAGCACGCTCAATGGGCGTTGAAGTCGTCGACTAATCTACAGAACTTTTAG
>CAUTWT010000017.1:0-4376 GCA_963542525.1 uncultured Candidatus Saccharibacteria bacterium
TTTTTGGCGTGACAACTTGTCCATCGTCGCCAATAATACTAATCAATAATTCTTTTGCGGCAGCTAAATTGGTTTCCGCCTCTTGAATAAGTGTCCTCAGACGCTTAATTTGCTTTTCTGGTAATTCAGACATGGTTCTCGCAATTCCTTTGTCTATTTTTTATAATACTTAACTAATATATAGCATATCCTTACATTTATATCAAGTCGCGTTATCTATTTTTATCCAATTTTCCACAGCGCTATAAGATATGAATAAAAAAGTGTTGCAAATTTTACTCTTGAAATTGACTCGTGGTTCGTGATATTAAGATTGGCGACATAAAAATCACCGCCCAGAGCGGACGGTGATTAAACGAAACAAATTGGCGTTATATAACAAATTATGAAAGCTCGACAGTAGCGCCAGCGTCTTCCAAAGTTTTCTTTGCAGCTTCAGCTTCGTCCTTAGAAACTTTTTCCTTGACTGGTGCTGGAGCGCCGTCAACGATAGCTTTTGCTTCACCTAGACCTAGGCCAGTGATTTCTTTAACAGCCTTGATAACTGCAACCTTCTGAGAACCAGCGTCTTTCAAAGTAACTGTGAACTCAGTTTTTTCGTCAGCAGCAGCGGCGTCACCACCAGCAGCTGGACCAGCAACAGCGACAGCTGCAGCAGCTGGCTCGATGCCGTATTCTTCTTTAAGATGATTTTTCAATTCGTTAACTTCTAGAACTGTCAATTTTACAAGTTCTTCAGCCAATTTCTTAATATCAGCCATTGATATTCTCCTTTATTATTATATTGTTGCGATGAATGCAACGTTACTAGTGTTGATTGCTAAACTTAAGCAGTAGCTTTGGCTTCGATGCCGTCCAAAAGTCCGTGCAAATTGCCGCCAAGCGCGTTGACCGTGTCGTGTACTGGTGATAGCAATTGTGATACCACTTGAGCAACGAGCTGGTCTTTGCTTGGTAGGCCTGCCAATGCTTTAACGTCAGCTTCGCTAATTGCCAAGCCTTCGCCTGAGAAGCCACCTGCAAGTTGTAATGCTGGATGTGTTTTTGCAAACGTGTCCAATACCTTTGCTGGCATAACTTCATCTTCGCTACTTACGGCGTAAACCAATTGACCAACCAATAAGCTGGTGTCTGTTTCTTTGTAAGTGTCGATTTCCTGAAGAGCTACGCGCACCAATCGGTTTTTAACAACCTTGATGGTAACGCCCGCTTCGCGAGCTGCCTTGCGTAGTTCTTGTAGGTCGGCAACGGTAAGGGTTTGATATCGAGCAAAAGCCGTACCCTTAGCGTCTTTTAATAGCTCTGTCAGTTCAGCAACCAAAGTTTGTTTTTTATCGCGTGAAATTGCCATAAAAATCCTTTCTTTGATTGAGTTAATTTGTTATGTGCCAATTTGTTAACGTGCGGTAATGGAGAATCAAAAAACGTCTTTGATTCTCGCACTACCAAAGACGTCAAATAAAACTGTTAGTTTCATCCCTCGGTGGCATTTTTATACTTGTTTTACGTCAAGTCGCCACTGTCTTTGGTAATGTTCCTTAGAATTGTAGCAGAAATGACAACGAAAAACAAGAGTTATGGTGATTATTTTCCAGCCGATTATTTTACAATAATAACGTGATAAAATCAATAGGCTTCTATGTCTAGCCAAAGAGAAAACCCGCTCCGTAGAGCGGGTGTGGTGTGTGAAACCTCCTTCTGTATCTGAGTTCTCCGCTGAGGGGTGCTAGTCGATTAAACTAACACCCCTCAACGAGATGTTGGTTATCCTTCTGGGTGCGCCGTCTGGCGACGACGCGCCCAAATAAGGAATCCTCCGAGAGTCACTAGCGCGACCGCGCTGGTGACTGCGTCTCTACTTGCACCAGTGATCGCCAGCTTCTTGTGCTGGCGTGCTGGTGCCAGTGTCGCCGACGGCGTGGGCACGGGTGCCGGTGTCGTCGTCGGATTTGGAGTCGCCGACGGCGTGGGTGTCGGCACCGGTGTTGCCGACGGTGTCGTCGATGGGCTCGGAGTCGGTGTCGGTTCCGGCGTGGGTGCCGACGGGGTTGGTGTCGGAGCCGGTGTGGGGCTCGTCGACGGGGTCGGCGCGGGTGCCGACGGGCTCGGACTCGGTGCCGGGGTCGGGGTCACAGAGGGAGTGGGTGTAGGCTGAGGAGCAGGCGTCGTGCCGTCTCCGTCGGTCCCTCCATTAGCCTTGATCTCGACCGTCTTCTCATAGCGGACGCCATTGACGGTAGCCACATTCGTGACCGCCTTTGCGCCATCAGGGTTCACCGGATCGGGGGTGTAGGTCACACAGACCTTCGATCCCTCGGGAGCCATCATCTTGATGGTCTCGTTGTCAACCTGAGTAGCCGTGACCTTGATAACGGTCTTCGGGTTCCACGTCTCATCCGTAGAGCACGAGACAACATTCGAGAGACGGGTGCTCTCGTCGTGAATTGTGTACTCAGTGCCAGGCGTGGTGACCCAGCTGATCATCCAAGAGACGGTGTTGTCAGGATTGACCCATCCCGCCTTGAAGTTGTCGATACTTGCGTAGGGGTAATGCACAGGACCGCAGTCCCTATCGCATGTACCATCACCGTTGCTATCACCGAACGTGACAGACGTCGTCTTGCCATCCAGGATGAGATTGGAAGTGTTCTTACCCACTGCCGTTTCCTGAATCCTGGCATTCGCCCACCAGTGACCGGAGACATTAGCCTTATCGGTCATGGAGTCGGGTACAGTGGTGACAGTACAGGTGAGCTTGCTGTCGGCAACCTTGCAGTCACCGATCTTCTCGCCGCTGTCGAGCGTGAAGGGGAACTCGGAAGCCCACTTGAGGTCGACGTTGGCATAGACGGTGAACGTCTGACCAACCTCAAGTTTGTCTGCCGCCCACGTGCCGTTCACAGACACCGTCGAGGTGACGTGAGTACCGGCAGAGGTGACCTTGGTGATTTCAGCAGTCATGGGGTGGCCATCCGCGTAAGACGGAGCGACCACACCCCCGAAGAGGGACATAGCAAGAATCGCGACGAGGGTCGCCACGATTGAGACCCCCAGCGGAGTCCTGTTACGGTGGTGCATTTTCGCACCATCCTTTCTTTGTTGAGTCAGGTACAGAAGATGTTAAGGTCCTTATCCAGCCATGCTGGAAATCAGGAAATCTGAACATCAGCTGCGTGGACTTTACTATTTTATCATAAAAAATGAAAAATGCAATAGTAACGCAAAAATCCCGCCAGAATCGACGGGATTTAATTGCCTGAAACGTAAAGATTACAGAGAGTTCTCTACTTTAATGCCAGGGCCCATAGTTGTGGCAATTGCAACGCTCTTAACGTAAACACCCTTTAAGCTGGATGGCTTTTGGGAGTTCAAGCTGGTTAAGAATGCGCGTGCGTTTTCTGACAATTTTTCAGCGCCGAATGATACCTTGCCGATTGACAAGTGAACGATGGCTTGCTTATCAACGCGATATTCAACTTTTCCGGCTTTTGCTTCAGAAACGGCTTTAGCGACGTCGGTAGCGACAGTGCCAGACTTTGGATTTGGCATCAAGCCACGTGGACCAAGCAAACGTGCGTATTTACCAAGCTTTGGCATGTACTGTGGAGTTGCGACCAAAATGTCGAAGTTCAATTCTTCCTTATCCAATTGGCTTAGGAATTCTTCGTCACCAATGATGTCAGCGCCAGCTTTTTTAGCGGCAGCGTGTTCTGATTCTGGTGCAAAAACTGCTACGCGAACATCCTTACCTGTACCGTGTGGCAATGCTACGGTTGAACGAATGTTTTGGTCGGCTTGGCGTGGGTCAACGCCTAGGCGGATGTGGATTTCAACGCTAGCGTCGAACTTGACTGGGCTGGTTTCAGTAGCCAATTTCAAAGCTTCGTCTAAGCTGTACAATTTGTTCTTTTCAACGTTTTTTGCAGCGTCTTGATATTTCTTACCGCGGCGCTCCAAGCGTGGACGAGTAACTGGCTTTGGACCTTTCTTTACGTGAGCTTCAGCGTCGTCTGATTGTGGAGTAGTGTCGCCAGCTTCCTTGCGAGCTTCCTTCTCTGCTTTTTCAGCAGCTTCGTCAAGAGCTTTTTGGCTGCGCTTGCCAGATTTGGCAACTACAGCTTCACGTTCAGCGACGACATCTTTGTCTTTGTTGTCGTGAGATTTGCTTGCGTCTGTAGCTTCTGCAATTGCTGCTTCAATTTCAGCGATTGTGTTTTTCTCACTGACTTCTAATTTTAGTTCTGCTGCTTTTTCTAGCAACTCGGCTTTCTTTGCCATAAAAAATCCTTTCTGTGGTACGAACGGCAATTTGTCATCTTAACAAATCAGCCTCCCAACATTGATTGATAATGTTGAAATTATACCATATTTTCAGA
>CAUTWT010000018.1:0-4338 GCA_963542525.1 uncultured Candidatus Saccharibacteria bacterium
AAAAACCTGAGCTACATTGACGAGCGGGCGCTGATTTCATTTGCGGCGCCACTTGCGAATTTGTTGACGGATTTTTATGACCAATTGAAATCTATTACCAGCGGCTATGGTTCGTTTAATTATGAGTTGGCAGATTATCAAGTGGAAGATTTGGTGCGCGTTGATTTTTATGTGGCGGGCGAAATGGTTGATTCGTTGAGCGTGATGTGTCATCGGTCGGAATCGCAGCATTTGGGGCGTGAGATTGTTAAGAAACTGAAGGAAGTCGTGCCGCGTCAGAGTTTTGAGGTTTCATTGCAAGCGGCAATTGGCGGTAAATTTATTGCCAGGGAAAATATCGGCGCTTATCGAAAAGATGTTACGGGCTATCTTTACGGTGGCGATGTCAGTCGTAAAAAGAAGCTTCTAGCAAAGCAGGCGCGCGGTAAAAAACGAATGAAGCGCTTTGGTAAAGTCGACATACCGAGCGAAGCATTTATGGTGATGTTGAAAAGGGATTAATTGTGAAAAAACCTATTGTTTATATTGATATGGATGGCGTTTTGGCGGATTTCAAATCTGCTTTAACGAAGATATCGCCTGAGTTGATTGATGAGTTTGCTGGTCAGCACGATAATATTCCAGGAATTTTTTCTTTGATGGAACCTATGCCTGGAGCTATCGAGGCGGTTTACGCCCTGAAAGACAAATATGATTTATATATTTTATCTTCTTCTCCGTGGGAAAATCCGACAGCTTTGGGTGATAAGTTGGCGTGGGTGAAAAAGTATTTTGGCGGCGAAGGTTCAGATAACGTTTTCTTCCGTAAGGTCATTTTTTCGTCAGCAAAGAATTTGAGTCGAGGCGATATTTTGATTGACGATCGGACGGCGAATGGTGCGGGCGAGTTTTCTGGTCGGCTTATTCGTTTTGGAAGTTCTGAATTTCCCAATTGGCAATCTGTACTTGATGAGTTATTATAGGTAAATATTATGCCAAGTATTGAAGATCTTATTACAAATTATCAGCCAACCGAGTCGACAATTGAGTTGGTCAAAAGTACGAAAATTGCGCTGCTTGCGGGAATTTCTGGTGCGGGCAAAGACACGATAAAAAAACAATTGCTGAAGTCGCCCGAGTTTCGCGATATTGTTTCTCACACTACGCGCGCTCCACGCACGAATAACGGGTGTGCCGAACAAGATGGAATTGACTATCATTTTATTGATTCGCAAACTGCCGAAAACATGCTACAAAATAATGAATTTATTGAGGCGAAGTTTGTTCACGGTACAGTTTATGGAACGTCGGTGGCTGAGCTGAAGTTGGCGCATGACCAGAACCGCGTAGCAATTACCGACATTGACGTTCAGGGCGTGGAGGAATATGAGCGACTGGCGCCAGATAGCATTGCGATTTTCATTGTGCCGCCAAATAGTCAAACTTGGATTGAGCGATTAAAAAAGCGTTACGCAACTGAAGAAGATTTTCAAGCGGAGTGGCCAAAGCGTCATGCCTCGGCGATAAAAGAGTTGGCTTATGCGCTTGAAGTTCCGTATTATCACGTGATTATTAATGACGATTTGGAGCGAGCAATTCGAGTGACCGAGGAAATTATTTTGCGCGGCGACGTGTTTAAGCGTCAAGATGACGAGGCGCGTTTGGTGGCTCGAAATCTCCTCAATGATATAATTAATCTATGAGTTCAGTAAAAATTCCAAAAAAAATAGCAGCCAGGCAAGATCGTTCCTCGAAGACCTTGACTACATTGTTAGACCAATCCTTTTTTATCTTTGCAGGTTTGGCGTCGTTTTGGTTGGCGTGGTTGGTACTTAGAGAAGGTTGGGCGACGGGTGGTTGGTGGCTGGTTGGCTTGTTCTTTGTTGTGTGGATAATTGTGGCGTATTTGGCGTTGCCTAGACTTCATCGAATTTTGAGTAATATGTACGTGCCTAATTATTTTATCGGCAGGACGCGAACGGCGGACGGAGTATTAAGCGACCCCGTCAATTTGAGTGTGCGCGGCTCGGAAGAAAAGCTCCATAAGGCAATGACTGAGGCTGGCTGGGTTCTGGCGGATGACATAACTCCAAGGTCGGCTTGGAAAATGGTGCTTACGGTGCTGAGTGGTCGTAGTTATCCAAATGCACCGGTGTCGCCAGCATTTTTATTTGGTAGGCGGCAGGACTTTGCTTATCAGCAGGAAGTTGACGGCAATCCAAGGCGTCGTCATCATGTTAGGTTTTGGCGATGTCCAACTGGCTGGCTTCTTCCTGGCGGTCATCGAGTTGATTGGTTGGCGGCTGGTACGTACGATAAGAGTATTGGCTTTTCTTTATTTACTTTTCAGTTCACACATAAAATTGACGAGAATATTGATATTGAACGAGATTATATTATTGAGTCGGTTAAAAGTAACAATAAAAATGTTAGAGTGACGATATTAAAGGATTTTTCAACGGGCTATCATTCGCGCAATGGTCTTGGAGATTCTATCCGCACTGATGGCGATTTACCGATTTTGGAAGTCAGTTGGATAAAGGCTGACGATAATGTCGCGACTTCAACGCGGCTCGGAGTGATTATGGACGGCACAATTTATGATCGTCATCCGCGAAATCACGAAACTTTATTAGAAGATCTTTGGGGCCGCCGACCACCGCAGATTTTAATTGGCGGCGGGTTGATGATTCTGGCGTCGTTATTCACAATCGGGCAAATGCTGGTGGACTTTTCTAGCTGGCCGACGACTTTGGTGCAGGTTGCGAATATTGACGGAATTGATATAAACGCCGCGAATACTATGTTGTCAATGATGGCTGGCTTTAATGTGTTGTTGGTCGTGGCGGAAATCGTGCTGGTTGGGCTGCTACTTCGAGGAAGTAGCCGAGCGCGAATCTCGCTGCTTTCTGTGGCGACACTAGCCATTGTCACCGAATCTTTATCCGTGACAATTGGGCGAATTAATGCGTCGATTATGCTGCTTTTGATCTCGATTGGCGTGCATATTATGATCATGATGTTGTTCTCTTCAGATGCGGCGCGCTACTTTACGGAAAGACGATAAGGCTTGGCACTCTGCTTGTATGAGTGCTAGATTTGCGATATAATTGGACTATGACCGAACGTCAACAAGCAATCCTTGTCGCTATTATTGAGCAGTACGCTGAAATTGCGGCGCCAGTTGGTAGTGTAACGCTAGCCAAATTATTTGGCGTGAGTAGCGCCACGATTCGCAGTGAAATGGCAAAACTTGAGGAGATGGGATTTATTGAGGCACCCCACACGAGCGCGGGTCGAATTCCGACGGACAAGGGATATCGTTTTTATGTCAATGGAATCACGGCAGCGCAAATGACGGAATTGCCGAGCGGTATTGATAGCAGCACGAAGGCGATTGAAGCGCACGTCAATTCAAATGTTGATACTTCAGATAAAGCGATTCGTCGAGCGGTTGATGGCTTAGTGGAGATGACTGGCAATTTTGGTTTTGCGTCATTTGGTTCGAGTTTGTATATGAACGGAATGACTCAGTTGTTCAGTCAGCCAGAGTTTGGTGATGGCGACCATGTTCAGGCGGTTGCTAAATTGATTGACAATATCGAACCGTGGCTGCGTGAAGCGGCGCCGGACGAACCGCTAAATGTGTTTATTGGTAGCGAAAACCCAATCGGTAAAAGCAGTGGAGCTACGTTGATTATAAGTAAATTTAAGTCATCGTCTGGTGGTGATAATTATATCGGTGTGATTGGTCCGACGCGACAAAATTATCGTCGAACGATGGAGCTGGTGCGTCGTACGGGCGCGATGCTGGAGGAGGTATTGTAATGGCTGAATGGATTGGTGGACTATTAAATGGTTTGCCGGCGTGGCTGATTGTAATAATTTCAGTAATAATATTTATTATTGGAGCGATTTGCATTTTAGCCTTTGAGCCTGGTACGGTTGGTGGTGATCCGATCTTGCCGTTTAAAAGGAGGAAAAAATGACGAAGAATAAAAAAGCTGAAGATTTAGAGAAAGAAATTGCTGAGCTGACGTCGGATTTGCAGCGAACTCGAGCGGATTTTGAGAATTATCGTAAGCGCGTGGAGGCGGAAAAACAATCAGCGCACGAGTTGGGTCAAACTAAGTCGGTGATGAAATTATTGCCAGTTATTGATACAATTGAGCGAGCTGTTGCTAACGTCCCAGAAGAACTTCAAGATAATGCGTGGGTTAAGGGAGTGACTGGTCTGAATAAGCAGCTCGACAAGCAATTGAAGGAGATTGGTTTGGAGAAAATTGACGCCAAACCCGGAACTCTGTTTAATCCTGAATTTCATCAGGCTGTTCAATTTGACGAATCGACGGATGGCGA
>CAUTWT010000019.1:0-4265 GCA_963542525.1 uncultured Candidatus Saccharibacteria bacterium
TCGCAGGAACTTGGTGAGGTGCGCCTCCCCATAACTACGACTGTCCACCACAACAGTTTTGTCTTGAACCGGCACCTCACCTATTCCTGGATGTGATAATATCATAAATCCACCCGGTTTGAGTAGTCTCATTAACTTGGAAACTGTGGAAAACTGTGGATTATGGTATGGCGGATCAGCAAAAATAATATCAAACTCCCCTGTTGAACTCGGGCTTTCCAACCAATTTACTATCGTTGTTTTTATTACAATAGATTTTTCTTCGACACCCAAAATGCTTATGTTTTCAGCAATTACTCGCTGAGCGACTCGATCTCGCTCCACGAAAACCACCGACTCTGCGCCGCGACTTAATGCCTCTAACCCAACAGCACCAGACCCCGCAAAAGCATCCAAAACTCGAGCACCGCGTATCGATTCACCTAAAGAATTGAACATAGCCGAGCGCACTCGTTCGCCCATAGGATGCGTCGTTGAGCCGGGCGGAGTTTTTATGAATCGTCCGCCAAATTCGCCAGAGATAATCCTAACTCTCACTTTTTTCTGCCTCAAGCTTCCAAACAGACGCCAGCCAGCCCAACATCACCGACTTTATAATAATCGGCATTAGTTCGTGATTTGTCTGCCAAGCAAGATCCGTCGTCCAGCCACTCTTGATAAAATTGTCATACATTTTCATCGATGCCACGGCGTGAACTTGGTCCAAATAATACTCACGATAGCCGTGATTTTTCACTTGCAATATCTCATCGTCACTCGGAATTGCGTCCTTAAAACGCGGATATGCCACCACGCTAGCCACGCCAGCCTCAAACGCCACGTGTGTCGTCATCATACCTTTGGCGCCCCAAAATTTCCAGTTGTTCTTAATCAGTTCAATTCCATTTTCGCCCTTCATGAGATTTTTCTTCAAAATTGAAGTTCGCGTTTCCAACCCTTCGCCGCCGCGAAGTTCCGCCATAGCTTGTTCCAGAGGAAAATGATGAGCTGGAGTCAAACCATCGGTAATCGCGTGCGCCATCCAAGCCGCCTCAAACGCAGCTCGCTCGGAATTATTTGTTCGCAGTGCTCGGGCTAAATTGCCAATATGTCCGTCAATCATCTCCAAAAGCGCCGTGTCGTTCGGATCGTCCGGATTTATAAAATGCCACGGTTCGTCCACGGCCGGGCTCTTTCGCTTGACGCCATCAGGACCATTCTTACCCTCAAAATGAAGAATGTTTTTAATATCAGGAAAATCACACCAATCAGGAAGAATTGGTTCTATATTTTTCCTTGCGACTCGATCTATTTTTTGGTGGACGCCAATAAATCGACCAGAGCCATCCCTAATTGTTGTTCCTGCATACATATTAATTTAAAACAGTTAATCGCTGATAGCGACTGACGGCGTGCGCCAGATGATTATATTGTAGCAAATCTTGCCCCTCTTTGACAAAGCGTTCAGCTTCGACTTGAGCGCGAGCAATTAGCGCCGTATCCGCCAGCGAGGCAATTTTCAAGTTCAAATCCCCGTGTTGCATTTTGCCGTAAATTTCACCAGGACCGCGCAATTTCAAATCAACCTCCGCCAAATAAAATCCATCTTGAGATTTCTCAATCTCTCGAAGTCGTTGACTCGGCTTATCGTGACCGCTCATCATCAAATGACAAAAACTCTGATGTTTCCCGCGCCCAACTCGTCCGCGCAATTGATGCAACTGACTCAATCCAAAATTGTCCGCATTTTCAATCAACATCACTGTCGCATTCGGCACATTCACACCAACTTCCACCACAGTCGTGCTGACTAGCATATCCAGCTCGCCGTCCGCAAATTTCTGCATCACTTCAGCTTTTTCTTCGGCAGGAAGCTTTCCGTGCAACAGCCCAACTCGACGATGGCTGAAAATAGTCTTGGACAATTTATTATATTCCGCCTCCACCGATTTTTTATCATTATCTGGATTATCGTCAATCAACGGACAAATAACGTAAGCTTGGCGACCTTTGGCTAGCTCATTTTCAATCGATTCGTAAAGCTTCGGAGCTGACGCCGGCGACCAAATCTTAGTCTGAATCGGCTGGCGACCAGAAGGCAACTCGTCCAGAATAGAAATATCCAACTCTCCGTACAATGTCAGCGCCAAGCTGCGCGGAATTGGCGTGGCGGTCATACTTAAAAGATGCGGCATAAAATCAGACTTTTCTAACAAAGCTTGTCGTTGCTTCACGCCAAATCGGTGCTGTTCGTCAATCACCGCAAACCCCAATTTACGATACGCAACTTTTTCCTGAATTAGCGCGTGCGTACCGACCACAACATCAATGTTACCGCTAGCCAAATTGTCCAACAATTGACTGCGCGCCGCACCTTTCACGTGGCCCGTCAGAAGCGCAACAGACACACCAAATGGCGACAATAACTCGTCAAGCGTTTTTGCGTGTTGCTGCGCCAAAATCTCCGTCGGCGCCATAATTGCCGTTTGAAAACCAGCCTTCGCCACTTCCGCAACCACCAATCCCGCAACGACAGTTTTTCCCGAGCCAACATCTCCTTGCAATAACCGATTCATCGGATGATCAGACTCCAAATCTTGCAGAATTTGCCACGCAGCTCGGCGCTGAGCGTTCGTCAAAGGAAACGGCAATTGATCGACGAAATTCTTCACGACCGACTTGTTAAACGGAATTTTCCAGCCTGTTAATCTGGTCTGCTCTTGCTTATTAAATTGTGCCGCCAATATCATCTCGAACAGCTCCTCAAACGCCAGACGCTCACGACCTCGAGAAATTTCCTCGTGAGTTTTTGGCGCGTGAAGAAATTTAACCGCTTCAGATCGACTAACCAATTTTTGGCGCTGAATAATATTTTCCGGCAAAGTCTCGGGCAAAAAATCCATAATTGGACGAATATTTTTCATCAAATCTTGCACGGTTTTTGGGCGGATATTTTTGATCGATTTATAAACTGGCTGAATTCCTGAATTATTTTCCGCAGCAGTTTTGGCAATTTCTTTTGCTAGCTCGACGGACGGATTGTTGATTTGATAGCGATTATATTGCATACCAAATTGACCAGAAAAAATAAATTCCGCATCAGATTTTAATTGCGTTTCGCGGTACGGCTGATTGAACCAAACCGCCTTAACTTTGCCTGATTTATCCGCTAAAACTGCGGTCGTGATCCTAAGTCCACGCCGAACAACACGCGTCGAAACCGACTCGCAGCGCGCCTTAACAGTAACTTTTCCCGGCTGAAGATCTGCGATATTAACCGCGGTTGAATAGTCGTCATACGCTCGTGGCAAAAAATCCAAAGCGTCAGAAATCGTTTTAAGACCAGCCGCCGCTAGAGCCTGAGCGGTTTTCGGCCCGACACCTTTAATTTGCTCGAGAGGAGTTGTTAATTTCATCTACGAAACGGCGTTGATGCCTTCCAGAGCATAAGCTGTATCTTCCCAACCTCTTACGCCGATTGAATCTACACCCATTTGCTTCACCGGAAAATCATTGCCACCCTCTTCAATTTTGTCACCAAAGAACAGTGTTTCCTCTTTCGACCAGCCGTTCAGTTCAAGCAATCTGCCAATTCCATAAGCCTTATCAATTCCCGGAAGTGTAATGTCAGTACTGGTCGTACCGCCAATTCGTACTTCAAGCCCAGGCAATCTCTCCGCAACCTTGTCGCGATATATCGGACGGACATCCTTATATTTTTCAGCCCACGCATATTTATCTTCAGGTGTAGCTTGCTGACCCAAAGCCGACATGGTAATTTGACTGTGTCGATCCTCAATTATTTCACCCGCAGGATTCTCACACCAAATGCCCATTTCCTTCGCAACTTCTTCCAACGCCGCGGTTATCTGAGTTTTTTGCTCATCAGACAAATCATTCGCATACTGAATTTTCCATTCATTATCAGCGGCGTCAAATCGATAATATCGAGTTCCGCAAGTCGGCATCGCGTGGAATTTCTGAAGCAACTCTGGAGTAACGTTCAGCCTGTCAATCACCTGCTTCTTTATCTGTTGAAACGTGCCGCCCGTGATCACACAAACGTCATAATTCTCAAGCAATCGGCTAAGAATCCCCGCCATACGATCGCTAATTGGCGATTTTGTAATTGCTAGCGTATCATCCAAATCAAAACCGATAATTTTCTTCATTATTCGTCCCCTTCCATAATTAATACGAATGTGTTTTTACCTTTCTTCAATAGCGACGCGTCATTGACGACTTTATTTTCGGCAAGCTTTTCGCCGTTTAGGCTAATGGCGCCA
>CAUTWT010000020.1:0-4017 GCA_963542525.1 uncultured Candidatus Saccharibacteria bacterium
CGCCATCGGTAAAGGAATATATCGGTAACTTTTTGCTTTTTCATTGGTATGATTATAACACAATTCTATTCATGCTTGCGATCCAGACTCATAAAGCGTAGGCGCTCTGGATGGAAGTACAATTGGACCTTACCAACTGGGCCGTTACGGTGCTTGGCGATGATGAGGTCAGTAATATTCTGAACTTCTGGGTTGTCGGGTTCGTAATATCCAGGGCGATAAATAAAGCTCACGATGTCGGCGTCCTGCTCAATGGAACCGGATTCACGCAGGTCGGCTAGTTGTGGAATTGGCGGCGTGCGCGATTCAACGGAACGGCTCAGCTGGCTCAGGGCAATTAGCGGCACATTCAATTCGCGAGCAATAAGCTTCAGTCCACGGGAAATTTCCGAAACTTCCTGAACGCGGTTCCCGTTGTGGTTTCCATTGGCCTGCATAAGCTGCAAATAGTCGACGATGATTAGTCCCAATTGGTTTTCGTGGGCAATTCGACGTGCTTTAGTTCGCATCTCCAAAACTGATAATCCCGGCGTGTCATCGATGTAAATTGGCGCCTCAGCCATTTCTCCCATAGCCTCAGACAACTTCGCAAAATCTTCATCGCTCAGGTTTCCGGTGCGAATATTCCAGCTATCAACTCCCGACGCATCCGCCAACATACGGTCGACCAGCTGCTCCTTGCTCATCTCTAGACTGAAGAATAGAACGGGATTTTTTTCAATCGTTGCCACGTTATAAGCCAAATTTGTCACTAGCGTCGTCTTACCCATGGCTGGACGCGCCGCCAGAATGATCAAATCTGATTTTTGCAAGCCAGCGGTCATATTGTCCAGATCGCGATAGCCAGTACGAACTCCCCTGAGAGAACCTTTATTCTTGCTGAGCTCTTCAATTCGGTCAAAGCTATCCGTCAGAATACTTTCCAGACTGACCAAATCTTGCTTGGTTGATTGGTCTGATACGCTGAAAAGTTCAGCTTCGGCCTTCTCTAATAATTCCTGCGTGGTCGTCGATTCGTCATAGCCAAGCTCGGAAATATCACCACTCGCTTTTATTAGGCGCCTGCGAACCGCTGCTTGCGCAATCATCTCCGCGTAAGCCGATGCGTGCGCTGCCGTTGGAACGTAGTTCGTTAGCTCTGTCAGATATGCCGAGCCGCCGACCAATTCCAGCTCGTCCTTTCGCTTCAATTCGTCGGTTAAGGTCAATAGATCGACGGGCTTGTGTTTTTCAAATAGCCGCATCATTCCGGCAAAAATCAATCCGTGATTCTTATCGTAAAAATCGCTAGGGTGAGTAATTTCTGCGGCGTCCGCCAAAACTTCCTCGTCAATTAAAACCGCCCCAAGCAAACTCTTTTCCGCGTCCAAATTTTGTGGCGGTATCTTCCCTTTTACTTCTTCGCTTTTATCTGCCATTAAATATCCTCCAGCTTAACTTCTTCGCCGCCACCCATTAATTCTGCAATTTCCGCCAATTTTTCGTCCTCTGGCGGTTTCTTCTCTCCAATTATATCAATTTCTAAATCCATCGCGGTTTCTTCTGAGATAATTTCTGAGATCAATGGTTTGTTTTTTGCGTCATCCAACTTTTTCTTATAAAACGCGGAACCTGCGTAAATTGTCAATTTTTCACCGTCAAACGACCACTGACTTTTTTGCAATAATGACGCCAATCCGAGGGATTTTTCTTTCGCTCTTTCAATGACTTTTTCCCAATTTAGCTCTAGTGGCGCGTCAGTTTTCTTTGGTTTTGCGGTGGTTTTTTTTGCTGGCTCGGCTGGCTTTTCTTCTTTTTTAATCGGCTTTTCGGTCGGTTTTGCTGGCTCTGCGGGCTTAATTGGTGTTGGTTTTTCGGCGGGTTTTTGGGGTGCAGTTTGAGTTGTATTTTTCTTTGGCGCGGCTGACTTTTTTGTCGGCTGAGAATTGCTATTCATAAATATCGTCAATAATTTCAAGTCTGGGTGCGGATGCCTATCAACCTCAATCAATTGCTGAATCAGCCCAATAAGATTCGGATTTTTTCGTAATCTATTGCGAGCGATTGACAATAATTGATGCGACACAACAACTGAATTTGCGCCGCTATTTTCTAATTCCTGAAAGATGTTTAAGACTTTCTCGTTGTCGTCGGACGGATATGAATCCAACAAATTGCCAAGCATCGTCGCGTCGCTAAGCCCCAAATATTCGGTAACCATATTCGCGGTTAGCGGATGGTCTGATGTTGCTAAAATCGACAATTGGTCAAGCGTACTAATACCGTCACGGAATCCGCCACGGGAACGTTCAGCAATTAACCTGGCGGCATCCTCTTCAATCGCGAATCCTTCTTTCTTCGCTATATTCATTAACTGGCGCGTCATAATTTCCGTCGGAATTGGGCGGAAGAAAAATTGCTGCACACGGCTAAGAATGGTGGCTGGAAGTTTGTCGGCGTCGGTTGTAGCTAAGATAAACACCACGTGCTCTGGCGGTTCTTCCAGGGTTTTCAATAGCGCGTTAAATGCTGATTTTGACAGCATATGAACTTCGTCGATGATATAAACTTTTTTCGGCGCAGAAACAGGCGCGACTTGGGCTTTTTCTCTTAAAGCGCGAATGTCGTCAACGCCGTTATTGCTGGCTGCGTCAATTTCAATAATATCCAAGTTTGAAGAGTCGTCGTCATATGGCAAGTGGTTAATCTCGTGCGCCAGAATTCGCGCCACCGATGTTTTTCCCACGCCACGCGGGCCGGTCAACAAGTACGCATGAGCAATTTTTCCCTGCTCTAACGCTCGACGTAAAATACTAGTCACGTGATCTTGACCTAAAACTTCATCCAAACTGCGACTGCGATATTTACGATATAGCGCCTGACTCATCCCCTCATGCTCCTCATGAGATAATTATAGCAGAAAACGGCATTTTTTATGGATAGCGCAGATCGATTTTGTGTTTTGTTTCGGCGACATAAAAACAGTAGTAACTATTAGGGTCTGATACGGTTGGATCTTCAAGTATCTCGTCGTTTTCTCTTATTTCAATATGCTCATTGTTACTGTACGGCTTGATAAGCTTAGTAAATTCAAACGCATATTCACCAGAAATATTCTTTAGTTCTCGACTCTGATCTATTGGGTCGGCATAGTCGGTCATAACTAATATCAGAAACCGTCCGCTATCGTCGGCAAATAGATGAAAAGTGGTATCGGGGTATAATGGTGCTAGCGGTGTGAATTGTCGAACATAACCCAATTTTTTCAGAATTGGAAATGCTTCAAAAACTACAGACGGAAATACAAAATTTGAGTAATTGTTCATAATGAAATTATATCAGGTAAGATGGACAGTTTTCAGACATATCCAGGTCTTATGACTCAGAAGCCAGTGAGGTGATTGCGCAAGTCGTTGCCGTTCATGGTTTCCCATGAGTTGTCTATGATAACCTGACCGCCCTCGCTCTCAGGCAGCCTCCAATAGACGATATTTTCGCCGAGCGGACCGCCAGTGGCTCTGACATGACCATGACTATCACCGGGTATGTTACCAAACCTGCCGCCGTAGTAGAAGTTAACAAATGTGATTTCCGAGTATTCGAGATCGCATAAATACGATTATTATTGTGATAATGGCAGTAATTATGCAAGTTAACAGCAGAGCCTTAGACTTCTTGCTAATTTTCTCTTTCTTAAGGATAAATATTGATGTAATTAGAGTCACCACTCCCAAGATGTATGGCAAGTATCGTGCCAGTACTATTGAAGTATTTAATAATATTGTAGTTAAGCTCACTAGTAGCCTCCTTTGCTGTGAAAGTTTGATTTATATATATCAGTAATAGAGTAAAATTTCAAGCTATTTCATCAAAAATATATTGCAAAAATAAGGTCTTAAAATAACGTTAATTGCTCGGTTGGTAAATCCAGTTCAATTTCTCCGTCAACTTTTTGCGCTCGATAGCCAATAAGCTTTTTGATATTGTAAGCCAGCAGCTGATCGTCGTAGTCAGTGATGACAATTGAGCCGATGACGC
>CAUTWT010000021.1:0-3272 GCA_963542525.1 uncultured Candidatus Saccharibacteria bacterium
AAACGCCGCCAAATTTTGCTTTTTCAAATCTTCGTGGAATAACCAGTTTTTGATTTTACTAAACATAAAAACTCACTTCGCTAATTGTTGGTAGTGGCAAGCCACGCCAAAGGTTCTGCAGTTGACCACTGTCGCTCAGCGCGATAATTGTTGGATATTCCACAATATCATACACTTCGCAAAAATTATTACCTTCTGCAGAATCAGGACTCATCTCCTCTAAAACCCGACCGGTTTGTCGGCTAAAATCACGCAAAAAGTCTGAAACTTGGCGCGCATAATCGCTTTCCGAACGATAAACCACAACTACTCGCATTACAATTCCCGCTCGCCCTTACTGCGTCGCTTCGCTAAAATCTCCACAAAATCATCCAAAGTCTTAAACTCGTAAAAAACGCTAGCAAAACGAACATACGCCACTTCGTTGCGCTTTTCTAGCTCGTCCAAAACTTGATCGCCAATCTGTTTTGATGTAACTTCCGATTCGCCCAGCGCGTATAAAGAGTCTTCAACCGCCGTAATGATATTATCGACTTCCTCGTCAGACTTAAAGAATTTTCCGACCGAACTGCGCGTCGAATTCGCCAATTTCACTCGGTCAAACAGCTCGCGATCGCCATTTTTCTTTATCACCGCTAGATTCGGCTTTTCAACTCGCTCATACGTAGTAAATCGCTTGCCATCTGGAGTTTCCCTGCGACGTCGAATTGCGGCACCGTCAGAAACTTCGCGTGATTCAATAACGCGACTATTGCCGATATTAAACACCATTTTATCTACTCCTTATTCTTCTTTCGTCGCCTCAGAAATGCCGGCGTATCGTCCTCATCGTCGTCAGCTTCAACGGTTGGATTTTCCCAAATATTAGTCTCTGGCTCAGCCGCAAAACTTTCGGCAGATTCTTCCTTGTCCAACTCTAGGTCAATATTTTTAACCATTTCGTCATCAACTTCTGTTTCGGCAGGCTTCGTATCGTCGCCCACAGTCAAGCTAACTTCCTGCTGACGGAATGTATCACTATCAAATCCTGTCGCAATCACCGTAATAACCAGCTCGTCTTCCATTTCCGGCTTCAAAGTCGCACCAAAAATAATGTTGGCATTCGGACTAACAGCGCTAGTAATAATTTCTGCGGCTTCCTGAATTTCCGCCATACTCATGTCATAGCCGCCAGTTACATTGAACAGCACACCCTTAGCTCCATCAATCGACACCTCAATTAGAGGACTTTCAATAGCTTGCTGCGCCGCCTGAACCGCTCGGTCATCACCACTTGCTCGCCCAATTCCCATCAATGCTGAACCAGCATTACTCATAATCGCCTTAACGTCAGCAAAGTCAAGGTTAATCAAACCATGCTCAGTAATCAGTTCAGAAATACCTTGAACTCCCTGCCTCAAAACATCATCGGCAATCTTAAACGTTTCTAGTAGCGGCGTTCGGCGATCAATCGTCTGCAATAATCTGTCATTTGGAATAGTAATCAAGGTATCAACCTCGCGTCCCAAGTGAGAAATTGCCCAATCCGCGTTAACTCGGCGCTTTTCGCCCTCAAAACTAAACGGTCGAGTCGCCACGCCAACCACCAAAATACCAAGCTCGCGTGCCACTTCTGCCACAACATAGCCAGCACCAGAACCAGTTCCACCACCAGCACCAATCGTCACGAATACCATATCCGCGCCCTCTAGCGCTTCCCTGATTTCGTCGCGAGATTCATTAGCTGCGGCCTCGCCAACAGTAGGGTCAGCACCAGCACCCAAACCATTAGTTGCGTCACGACCAAGATGAATCTTTATGTCAGCCTTCGAATTGTGCAACGCCTGAGCGTCCGTATTCATAGCAATAAATTGAACGCCAGTCAGACCAGCGTCTTTCATTCTGTTAATAGCTGAACCACCAGCGCCGCCAACACCGACGACTTTTATGCTGGCAAATGTTTGAACTTCACTTGGTTGTATTTGCGGCATATATTCCCTCTCTTAATCCTTACATAAAGTATATCATTTATTTAAATCTAGCGAAAATATTTTTAAGTAAACCGCCAGCTTTTTTAGTGACATCATTTGCGCCAACTATCGGCTTTACCTGCTGCGAAATGCCCATAGAATCAATCAACATCAGACCAACCGCAGCCGAAAATTCTGCGCCTTTCACTTCATCGCTAACTCCGCTATAGCCAGCCGGAACACCCAGGCGTGCCGCCACACTCAATTGGTCTTTTGTAAACTCTACCATACCCTTGACTTTCGCCGCACCGCCAACTAGCACAACGCCGCTCGGTAACTTTCCTAGTCGCCCAGCTCGCTTCAGTTCTTTAGCAATTGCTTCAAAAATCTCTTCATATCGCGCTTGAACAATCTCGTCAATTTCTTCTTGGTTAAACTTATATGCCTGCTTTTCAACCTTCGTTTCAACTTCACCCAGAGCCTCGCCGCCAAATCGAGCATGCGCCAATTTCACAACTTCCGCAATTTCCGGATCTGTCCTAAGACCAATAGCCAAATCGTTCGTTACATTCTGACCGCCCATTGGAATGACCGCCAGATGTTGCAAATCGCCCTCTTCATAAATGGCAATCCCTGTAGTTGCCGCACCAAAATCAATCACCGCAACGCCATTTTCACGCTGACTTTCCGTAAGAACGGATTGGGCTGCCGCCAAAACCGACGGAACAACAGACACAGCCTCAACCTTAGCCATTTCCGCCGACTTCTGTAAATTAGTAATGTGAGGGACCAAACCAGACACGACATTCGCTCTAATTTCCAGACGCGCGCCAGTCATACCAATTGGATCTTTAATATTATCCTGACCATCCAGCCTATACGCGTGTGCAATAATATCTAAAATCTCTCTATTCTGCGGCACTTTTCCAGTTGTAGCAACTTCCTCCAGTCTCAATATATCATCATGAGTAACTTCATTATTAACAGTTCCAACAGTAATCATTCCGTCGGCTTTTGTACTCAATAAATGAGATCCGTTAATACTCAATGTGGCTGCGTTAATCTGATGACCGCTCATTCGCTCAGCGGGTTCCAAAGCCTTATCAATAGCTTCGGCTGGACCACTCAAATTCGTTACGGTTCCCTTTCGCATTCCGCTATTCAGCGCTTCACCGACGCCAACAATTTTTGGCGCACCATTTTCTGCGTCAATATAACCAACGACACAGCGCACATTTTTCGTGCCAATATCAATTCCTACCACATATCGAGATTGCTCCTGCATAAGCTCTATTATACAGGTTATGTCTATAATTTGGCAAG
>CAUTWT010000022.1:0-3224 GCA_963542525.1 uncultured Candidatus Saccharibacteria bacterium
TTGGCTCCGGCAGCTGGGCTCGAACCAGCGACCTATTGGTTAACAGCCAACCGCTCTACCACTGAGCTATGCCGGAATATGTCTTGTATTATAGCGAGTTTTTGAATAGTTGTAAAGTTACTGACGGACAATTTCCAATGCTTTTTTTAAAATCTCCACTTCCGAACGTGATTTTTCGTTATCTTCGGCTTCTCTCTTCTTAATTTCTTTCGCTAAATTCTGCCACCAAACTTCTTTTTTCTCACTACTCAGCGTCAAAGACCTAACTTCGCCGTCCTGCTTCTCCAAAAATCCCGCAGCCACCAAATTATCAACGTGTTTTGCTACCGTCGACACCGATTTATAGCCCAAGGCGCGCATAATTTCCCGAAGCGTCGGACTATAGCCATTTCCCTTTATAAATCCATCGATAAAATCCAACATTATTTTTTGCTTTTTCGTCAGTTTCATATCTAAAGTATACACCATACGCTATACTTAAAATATGGCAAAAAAATACATTAACGACGTTCGATTCTGGCTATTGGCTATTGTTATTTTTGGCGGCGGCTTCGCCCTGCATCCCAGTGTCGGCTTATCAATTCTGGATTTCCCGTCACTGCGTGTAGGATTATATCAAATCGTTGCCGTAAGCCTACTATTATTTTCCTTGCCATTACTACTTAAAAAACGCCAAGAATTGTTGAAAAACCGATGGCTAATCGGCGGATTTTTGGCAATTTTTATCGCCATTGCCGTCGGCGTATTTTTCGCAGAAGCACGCCTGCGCACCGCGTTATATTCATTATCGCTATTATTCTTACTCACCGTCGGATTATCCGCTGGCTTAATTTATAGTGAATTGTCAAAATCAGAAAAACGCAAACTCATCAGCGTTGGATTATGGAGCGGGCTGGTTTTTGGGGTTTTAGCAATCATTCAGCTCATCGTCGCCACTTTTGAACCAACAGGATTTGGTACGCTTTGCGCTGGCTGTAAAGCCGACGTTTTTGGATTTCCACGAATCAATTTATTCGCCGCCGAACCACAATTCTTCGCCAATTCTCTACTTCCAGCATTCTTCCTTGCGCTCTTTCAATCAAAATCTCGCCTAGCCAAATTTAGCCTATTTTTCACGACTCTCGCCATATCTTTAACATTTTCCCGTGGCGGATTTTTGGCAATTTTTATCGCCCTAATAACCTTATTTATAATCGCTTTCGTAAAACGAATTGGCACATCTTTTGTGTGTAAAAAACTTCCAACCATCTTCACTGGATTGCTATTCGGATTCGTCTTATTATTCTCGTCAGCCAACATTAGATACGCCAATACGCCCTTCATCGCACACAATACCTTCGTCAGTATGGTCGATCAATTATCTCTCGGGAAAATTAAGATTCCACAAAAATCCATCATCAAAAATCCATCATCAAAACCCGCCGAAAACATTCCGCCAAGCAACAATTCTTTCCAGCCTGCCGGTTTTGTTGAAGCTTCCGCCAATGACAGGCTCAGCGCCAGTGACTTAGCTATAAAATCCTGGCTGTCATCGCCACGAACACTTCTCTTCGGCGTCGGACTCGGCAACCTCGGCAATTTCATACAAAAACACCTTCACGTAGACGTCCCAGCGGACCAAACAGTCTACGTTTTTTACATATTATTACTCAGCGGCTTAGGGATTGTTGGGCTATTCACCCTCCTAATTGCCCCGTTGACAATTATATTTTTCGCCATAAAAAATATCCGTAAAATTAAAGCTCAATTTATCTTATCCTTGACCATCGCGATGTTTGTGCATTTCTGGTTTTTTGGCAGTTTCATAAATACGATTCATTGTTTTGCTATAATCGGCATATTTTTGTATAATTACCCCAGAGATTATGCGGAAAAAGTCTGATTTTTACTTCAAAATTGCTCTGGTCATTCTTGATATCTTAGCTTTATTGAGCGCATTTACTATTGCCTATATTTTGCGAATTTCCCTGGATCCTAGACCATTCCATATCAGTATCAATGCTATAGATTTTATCACTTCCATCTTTATGACGCTACCGTTGTGGATCGTGATGTTCTATTTCTTTGGTTTATACGACCGAGAGATTTACACGCACCCATTACGAAACTTCGGACGAATACTTTTGGCATCAATAACTGGAATTATGATTATGATTTCCGTGACGTTCTTTACCAATACTCCATTATTCCCAGCCAAACTTGTCGCGGTTTACGCCACCGGAATTGGCTTCATCTTACTAATGATTTTCCGCAGCGCCGCCAATATCGTTCGTCTGAAACTATTAAAACGCGGCTTGGGCGCGCGCCGTGTTGTATTAATTGGCAATTGTGATTTAACTCACGTTCTGGCTGATTTTATAGAAACTAATCCGTTAACTGGCTTTAAGGTTAGCGGGATTGTCGCGCAAACCCAGTTCATTCCTATTGAATTAAAAAAGCTTCGACGCTCGTCATTAGAATCGGCGCTCACCAGAGATAAAATTGACGTTATCATCCAAACCGACTCAAAAAACGTTAGCGAACATTATCAAATTGCCCAGAAACATTATCTGGATTTTTATCAAGCGCCAGAATTCGACGGAATTATGACCACCAAGCACACTATTGATATCATTGACTCCGTGCCGCTAATTCACACTCATCCGACACCCCTAATGGGCTATGGGCGAATTGTTAAGCGAATTATGGATGTTGTAGGCGGGACAATTGGGATTATCATCGCCTCGCCAATTATGCTTTTGGTGGCAATTGCTGTAAAAATCAGCGACCCAGCGGGACCAATTTTAATGCACGGCAAACAACAGAAACGTCTCACTCGCTACAATCGACCATTTAAGGTCTACAAATTTCGCTCACATTATGCAAAGTTTGACGGCAAAACCGACGAAGAAGTGTTTCGAATGGTCGGTAGGCCTGAACTAATTGAAGAATACCGTAAAAACGGAGACAAACTTGATCATGATTTTCGCGTGACGCCAGTTGGTCGATTTATTCGTCGCTTCAGTCTTGATGAATTACCGCAGTTATTCAACGTCGTTAAAGGAGATATCAGCCTAGTCGGACCGCGAGCGCTGGTACCGCACGAATTAAGCGCCTACGACAAAAAACACGTTTTATTAGCGGTCAAATCTGGATTAACTGGACTAGCTGTAGTTTCTGGTCGACGCAGCATCAGCTTTGAAGAACGACGACGAATTGACTTATATTATGTTCAAAACTGGAGT
>CAUTWT010000023.1:0-3151 GCA_963542525.1 uncultured Candidatus Saccharibacteria bacterium
CAAATCAGCCTCCCAACATTGATTGATAATGTTGAAATTATACCATATTTTCAGATATTGAGGCAAATGTTTGATAAAATAGTAATTATGGATATAATTCGTTTACCGCAAAACTGGTTAATGAATACACTTATTAGTAGTAATTTGGTGAACAGAAAAGCCCGCAGGTTGCGGACTTTTGTATTATATTACAATTGGCTGATCAGAGCTATCATTTCCAGTATGATTTAATACCGATATTCTAAATTTACTGTTAGATCTTACAAGACTATCGTCTGCTGATTTTAGCATAGTACCTGTTGTCGACTTGGTGTTATCTATGTGGGACTTATATTCTACAACAATGTCGCCAGTTTTTGTTTTTAGAGTTGACACTAGTTTAATATCTGATTTTGTGCTTTTCTTTTTTGCAGCTAGAGAAAATATACCAAAAGCAATCATTCGAGTGGCAGTAATTCTGCTCGAGTCCTCTGTATGGGAATCTTCGTTGAAAGAAAAATCCAACACCGAAGACCATGGTATAGTTGTCAGTAACTCTTTACGCCTATTAAATGTGCCACCAGAATATAAATCTATACCGTCGCTATACGCGACTAGAGTTAGTGTTTTTATATGACGTCGTATTGCTTTATGACTGCCAAAATATTCTCCATATATCTCGACGGGTTTATCTATTTTATATTGCTCTTTAAGCCGCTTTATCGTATCCTTACGCTCTGCCTTATCTTGGATTTTACGAGCCTCGTTTTTGGCTTCAAGGTATTTTTTGTGAACTTCAACTTCTCTACTCATGTTACGAATATATCACCAGAGTGTGATATGGTACAAATAACAAATTGCGATCTTGTGTCGCGATTCTTCTATTTTGTGCCAGAGGTTGCTTTAATACAAGGAGGTTACTTCAGTGGAAGATACGAAAACTATTCAGTTACCAAGCGGCGGAGAAGTGGTTTTGAAAACGGCAAGCTCTTGGGGTCTGATGGTTCTCGGGCTGTGCGCGTCGCTATGTGTGATAGCCCGAAGGTGTTTTATTCAGGGTTGGGTGAAACTCAAATTGGTGAGCCGGTGATAATACAGCGCGACCTGGAGTTAAATGAATAGAATAACATATAATTGCTGTTTTTGATAAAATAGTAATTATGGATATAACAATTACAAACATACAAGCAAGGCAAATTTTAGATTCGCGTGGAAATCCGACGGTTGAAGCGGACGTGACTTTGAGTGACGGTTCGTTCGGTCGTGCGGCTGTTCCGTCTGGCGCAAGCACTGGCTCTTTCGAGGCTGTTGAGCTTCGGGATGGCGAGTTGGCGTTCGGTGGCAAAGGTGTGCTTCGTGCGGTCGAAAATGTCAATGGTGAGATTGCGCAGGCTTTGAAAGGCTCTAATCCGTTTGATCAGACCGCAATTGATGAAAAAATGAAGAGTCTGGACGGTACGCCGAATAAGGCGCGTTTGGGTGCAAATGCGATTTTGGCTGTGTCGCTGGCCGTAGCGAAAGCTGCTGCTAAGTCGCGTGACGTGGAGTTGTATCAATATGTCAATAGTTTGGCTGGAAATCCTGCAATGTGCCTGCCGATGCCGATGATTAACGTGATGAACGGCGGTCAGCATGCGTTGGGTGCGACTGATTTTCAGGAATATATGATTATTCCAACTAGCGCGGCAACTTTTGCAGACGCAGTTCGAATGAGCGCGGAAGTTTTCCACGCGTTGGCAAAAATCCTGAAAGATGAAGGTTATCCTACGACGGTTGGCGATGAAGGCGGTTACGCTCCTCATGTCAGGAATGGTAATATGGAGCCTATTTTGTTGCTATCTCGCGCCATCGAGCAGGCTGGCTATAAATTAGGCGTAGACTTTGGTTTTGCGCTGGATGTTGCAGCGAGCGAGCTTTACAAGGACGGCAAATACAACTTGGCGACTGAACATCGAATTCTGTCGGCTGATGAAATGATTCGTACGTATAAAGCTCTGCTGGAGCGCGTCCCTGTTCTCTCGATTGAGGATGGATTGAACGAAGAAGCTTGGGAAGATTGGGAAAAAATGACGGCTGATTTGGGCAATTTTGCGCAATTGGTTGGCGACGATCTTTTGGTGACGAATGTTGAGCGATTGAAGCGCGGAATTGAAGAAAAGGCTGGCAATGCGATCTTAGTCAAGCCGAACCAAATTGGTACATTGACTGAGACAATTCAGGCTGTTTTGATGGCGAAGAATGCTGGCTGGAATACGGTGATGAGCCACCGATCTGGCGAGACGGAGGACGTAACGATTTCTCACTTGGCGGTCGGTTTGGGCACGGGTCAAATTAAGACCGGCTCGATGTCGCGTTCAGAGCGAATTGCTAAGTACAACGAGCTGCTGAGAATTGCGGAAAAGCGCCCAGATTTGGAGATTGCGCATCCGTTTGTAAAATAGCTCACGTAAAAAGACTTCCCTGTAATTCAGAGGAAGTCTTTTTTATTTGGCGATTTTTTGACAATTATTCGAGTATTATCTTCTTAAAAACTCAATTTCCCCGCCCTCATTGATTCGGACAATTTGCGACGGTTGAGCGTTGGCGACTTCTCCAGAATCGACATAAATCGGCACTAATTCGTGGAAGTAATTTATTGCTTCGGTGACGTTCTTTGCCGGTTCTTCTCCCGATGGATTTGCACTGGGCGCGACCAAAAGACCGACGATTCGAATTAACTCTGCTAATGGAGATTCTGGTACGACTCTGAATGCTAATGTTCCGCCATTTCTCGGAAGATGTGGCAGAAAATTAGGACTCACTTTGGTGACGATTGTTGTTGGTCTATTTTTGGAGATTTCTTGATATTTGTGTTTGATCGACGGTGTAAGATTAGGAATGTCGTCAATATCCGCAACCAAAATAATAACGGGTTCATCCAAGGGGCGCCGCTTGACTTCGTATAATTCCTCGACGGCTTTTTCTGAATTGGCAGCGGCTAATATTCCGTAAATCGTGTCAGTCTTAGCAATTATCAATTGCTCGTTCTGTAGCGCGGAGATTACACTGTTGTCTAAAATATTCTTCACAATCATTTATTTTACCATAAAATAACCCCGAGAAGTCCGGGGCTATTTACTAAAAGTTCTGTAGATTAGTCGACGACTTCAACGCCCATTGAGCGTGCTGATCC
>CAUTWT010000024.1:0-3021 GCA_963542525.1 uncultured Candidatus Saccharibacteria bacterium
AAAAGAGCTACTAAAACTCTCGTATGTCTCGAATTGGACTGCGACGCACGTTGCGTATTAATGGCAATATAGCACTAAACAATCCAGTGAGAATACACGTACTTACAATAAAGATTATCTGTCGCATATCCACGGCTATAAGTCGTATCACTCTATTTGAATTAATAGAACCGAAGCTATATTGCGCCTGTGCTGTAAGCTGTGGTGCAAATTGCTTATCCAGGAGATACGCACCGATAAAGCCGATAGCAAGAGCGAGCATAGCTACTAATATAGATATAATTATCGTATATAGTATATATATCGACACGATATCAATACGATTAAAGCCAATAGCACGAAATACCGCCGTCTCATGTCTATCATCTACAATTGTACGACTGATAGTGATCCACATAATAAGCGCAGCCAATACTATAACCACCAGCATAGCATAGATCGACCACTGCTTAAATATATTCTGCATATCATCCAAAGCAACGCTATTACTAAATGCCAAATTAGATTGATATAAACGACCAATCGGCTTACAAGAATTATCATACTGGACAGTACAGCCCTGCTCATCTATAAACTTTTGCGCATCACTGGCATTTGCAAACTCAACAAAACGATGTTTATTATCCTCATTGCCCATAATATAAAGTGGCTCATATGTAAATAAATCAGCATAATCGGCTTTATTAGGTAGCTTATCGTATAGTGAGCGCGGTATAACCTGCCCAACGCCTTCCGTGCGTAATACTCCAGAAATCATATCGTTAGTAGTGCGAGCCTTCTCGCGCTGCTGTTTCTGTTCTGGATTTAGTACTTCACTATCGCCAGGAGACATGCCAACCACTTTAAAAGTAATAAATTTGCTTACAGCGGTTGTTTCTTTACCAAATCTTGTATCAAACAGCTTTTGGTTTACCGCTTGCTTCTTCTCCTCTGCCGTACGTTTGTCACTTATTACAGTAGCATTTTCACATGTTGTAGGATTGGGTAGTCCATACAAAAGGCTTGGCTTTTTATAATACTTGTTATTTTGATTTGCTGTGATCTCTTTATTTTGCTGCAAGACCTGCTGTATCAGCTCCAGTGAGACACTATTTCGGTAACACATTTTAAAACTCAAGTTAGTTATATTGTCACGAATATTTTTTAGGCGTTCAAATTTAGCCTCAGCACTCGCACTTGCTGGCAACTTTTCCAACTTCAGTAAACGCTCAATAACATTTTGCGGCAAGATTATAGGTAAACTCAACCCGTCAGGCTTCCAGCCAGCATTGTCAGGAAGCATAATATTATCTGTAATTTCAGGTGGTGCGATAACAATACTTGAGCTATTTACAGGAGGATTTTCATAATTAGCATTCACCTCCGCTTCATCCGAAGTGTCAAAGAATAACTCTTTGCCGTCAATAAGAGGTACTAGCGCTGAGCCTTTTTTGACACTATAAAATTCTTCAGTAAAAAATTTAATAGCACCATATCCCTTAGCTAAACGAGAGAGTTTTGCATCGTCAAAAGCCGGCATGGCGCTATATTTCTCTTTTAGTAATTGAGCGGTAATACCGTTTTGGTCATTAATAGATAGCTGGACAGTACCGTCAGCAGACTGTGAATACGGCGGTCGATCATTGATATAGGAATATCCCAGATTAAGTCGCTTTGACTCGGTAGCTTTTTGTGAAACGAGTAGTTCATAGCGTTTTTTCGCCTCGGCAATAAGATTAGGATCACGAATAGTCTTATAAAACCCATCGACATTTGATGGTGCGTTAGTGACACTTACGATATAGCGACTAGTCAACCCCTCTTTACGAAACGAATCAATACCACGAAAGAGACCATTAGCAATCAGGGAAGCTGAAATAAGGACACCGAACAACATACTCGCCAACAATACCGTAATAAGTGTACGTATTTTACGAGCACGTAATTTTGTATAAGTCAACAGTACTATATCGGCTAGCCTAATCACACAATCTCCCATCTTTTAGGGCAATGACACGATCAGCCTGGGCGGCAATTTCATTATCGTGCGTAGCAATAATAATCGTTGCATGATATTGCTCTCGAATTTGCTGGAATAAACTAATAATATCGCGACTGTTGGCAGAATCCAGATTGCCAGTTGGCTCATCTGCCAGAATAATAGCCGGTCTATTGAGTAAGGCTCTAGCAATAGCAGCGCGCTGAATCTGCCCACCGGAAAGTTCGTGAGGGTGGTGATTTAGTCGATCATACAGACCAACTTGTCGAGCTAATGATTCAATACGTAGCTTGCGCTCCGCCTGCTTCATGCGCTGAGGCATTGAAGCGACTTCAATATTACGGCGCAACGTCAAAAAAGGCTGCAGATAAAACGATTGGAAAACAAATCCAATTGTCTGGTTGCGAAACTTAGACAGTTGACGGTCATTCATACTGGAAACGTTTTTCCCTCCTACAACAATCTCACCAGACGTAGGCTTATCTAGTCCACCAAGTAAATGCAGTAAAGTGCTTTTACCACTGCCGCTTGGACCAACAAGAGCCACAAATTCACCTTCGTGAATGTCTACTGAAACATCATCAATAGCTCTAATTATTTGCTTGCCAACTTTATACTTCTTGATTACATTCGTAGCCTTGATGGCGATCGGTCTGAAATCAAGGTTCGTAATATTATCAGCCTGCGCGACTAGAATATCCGTATTATTACATTCCATATAAAATTACCATTAGCGTTATTATAGCCGATAGCTATTCGTACGGTCAACATAGCCACATAAACTAGCCTCCACCTCCCCTTAATGCTAGAATATAAAATATTATGCCAGAAATAGATAAATACATTATTTCAAAAATTTTGTTCTTTATTTTCGGATCAACTACTGTAATTATTTTCTTTTTATTCTATACGGGAGTATTTGTAAATATCGTTGGGTCCATAGAAGCCGCAATTACGATATATTGCATAAACACTGTCCTGCTGATACCCGTAACAATCTGGTATGCAATCGAGCGCTCACATAAACCGAAATATAAGGAGAG
>CAUTWT010000025.1:0-2623 GCA_963542525.1 uncultured Candidatus Saccharibacteria bacterium
GGAAATATATCTTTCCGCCACATCCCAGGCAGTCTTCCCTTCACGGCGCGCACCTTTTTCCATTTTGTCCTCGCCGTTATCGTCGTCGCTGGTCAAATGTCCAACGTCGGTGATGTTTTGCGTTCGAATAACGGGAATATCTTGCCAGCGTAACAATCGTACTAACACGTCCCAGTAAATATAGCCAACCCAGTTGCCGATGTGCGGCTGCGAATAAACTGTTAGACCACAGGTGTAAAACTTGACCGTTTCTCTGTCAAGCGGCGTCAGTTCATCTTTTCGTCTAGTGAGCGTGTTATAGAGTTTTATCATTAGTTCTATTGTACGTTACTCTGGTCAGTTTTTCAAAATTGACATAAAAAATAGCCCCAGTTGGGACTTAATAATTTCAAGGAAGAAATGACAGACAGTATTATTACAAACGCCGCCTGCCATTTCTCCTGGGGGAAGGTTAGTCCTGAGGACGTTTCCACTCTAGGAGGGTCTTAACCCTTCCGAGCAGATTGTGCAGCTGGGAGATTTGGTACTTCCCCAGCTGAAGAGTGTCAGAATCGTCGATCAAGATATGGACATTCTCCTCCACTTGCAATGAGAATATCGCAATCTCGGTGAGATAATCTCCGAGATCTCTAACCTCTTTCCTCTGTTCTTCCAAGGTCTGCACCGCCTTTCTCAGGGCAGAGATGGTTGCGCCGTTTAGGCGCTTTTGTAGCCTAGTGTGACACGACGCAAGACAATTGTACTGCGTCATGATATCCCAAGCCAGCCAAGACTGTGCCTTGGCTGCAGCTCCCGCTGCAACAAATACATCAACGATCTTTTCCTCCGTCGAACGCGAAGTACTCACTACTCTGCGAACAGAGTGGTGCTTGACATCTAGGGTAGAACTCAAGATGTCATGCAAGACAATCATGACTGAGAGATATCCCTCAGTCATGCTGGCAGTGAAGTCTTTCCTCTTCGAGTCTGGAATTTTACCAGATTCCCGAAGTACTCGCTCGACTTCATTGATGGAACTCTTCAGGTTCAAAAAGAGCTTAATGTCGCTCTCTTTGAAAGAAAACTCCCAAGCCAGCGCGACATCATCTTTCTGTCGGGACATAATCCCTTTCCTGTCTTCTCACCCCTGGGCGGTTAAGTGACGTTTTGCCACAAGGCGAGATCTCATTCCTCTTCTCTGATTTTTTGTAAAAGAAATAAAAACTCACCTTGTATATAACTGTCTGTCAAAGTACGCTTTCAGACAAGGATTTACTCGACTTGTCAACAAAAGCTGGTGTCATTTATATCACACTTATATTAAAAAGTCAACTCTAACCTAGTCTTATTAGAGCCTAAAACATTGTAGCTATGTCGCCAGATAAGCCCTTATGTTTGACAGAATAGACTATTTAACACATAATAAAGAACTTATGGGAGAAGTGTATTTTATGCATCCGCCTGTGTCTGGATATGACAGACCCCTTTCACTGGACTCTTTGAAGCGCATGAAAGAGGGGCTAATCACTGCTTTGGAAAAACCTTGCGTAATTAACGACTTAGGACAGTTGGCGCTAAATTTATATAACACGGCCCAAATGCTGGAGCCTATGGAATATGTTGAAGGCGAAGAGTTGGGTGATAGCTATCTCAATTCAGACTGGCCAGATAAGAATATAATACCGCTTATTGGGAGTAATAAGTTTGTTGTTTCTGGAAGGCAGATATCTCCTATGCCAGTGCAAAAAGATAGAATAAGCGATACTTTTGCCAGTGAAAGTTCTGCCAGAATGTGTATTGATGATATGTATCGCGCCTTAGATAGCTATCCGCCCACAAAAATAGAAAGAACAGATGTTGGCGGTTTTTGTAGTAATAGCATCTACAATATGGGCAATTCAAGAGTATATCTTCGCCCCATTGTTAGTGTGGCTCGTAATGCATTGATGTGTATTAATATTGCTACATTAGCACACGAGACATCTCATGCTCATGATTGTGTCACGAATCCAGTTTTGGAAGTATGTTCTAATGATAGTAAAGAGATTCTTTGTTTTGAGTTGCGAGCCTATGCTGTAAGTAAGGTACTTCAGGACTATCTGAAGCGTGATCAAGGAGTAAGGTTTATCTATCCTAGCATATCGGACAGAGTAGAAAAGGTACGAAGAAAAGTTAACGGTCATCTACAGTCTGAAAATGCATTTGATGTAAATGATGATCTGATAAATCAACTAGATAGAGCAGGCCTGAGAAATATATATTGATAGCGTAGTGAATCAATATTCTGTTTGTAGAGCCTGATCCGTCGCCGTGACTAATTCTCGGACGATTTCGTCATAATTTTCATATACGCGGAATCCTGCCGCGTACGGATGGCCTCCGCCGCCAAAATATCCAGCTACGGTATCGGCGATTGGTAAATTACCTCGTAAGCGCGCAGTCAATTTGCCGTCGGGGTAAGTTTTAATAACGCAACTAAGTGCCACGCCTTCAACCAGCCGCAGTTCGTCGCCAATCAACGCTCCGGGGTTATAGGCATCGCTGTAGGCTTGGATTTCTTCAAATGGCACATGCACCAGCGCCAATTGTCCGTCTAATAAATATTCGATTCGCTCGATCAATTTTCCCTTGTACGCCAAAATTT